>NZ_PDIG01000034.1:0-92170 GCF_004745185.1 Escherichia sp. E2661 | reverse complement strand
GAGTTTTACCTCATGACCATAGCGGGTGAATAATCGCGCAAAATAATGACTGGATGAGCAGGCTTCCATGCCAATCAGACAAGGTTCCAGTTGAATCACAAACTGAACAAACTTAGCCCGGGTGAAGCTTTTTACGCAAAATAGTATGGCCTTCATGATCGACACCATGAAGCTGAAAAACGTTCTTTGCCAGGTCGATACCAAGAGTTGATACTTTCATGTGGACGCTCCTAATTTTTCAGGACGTATTGCAACGATCCAGTCTGGTACTTTGATACCGTAAAATCTGGAGCGTCCATCTCATTATCCCTGTAAGACGCGCCCTCAGCCCACATCCATGTGGGCTGCCCCGGCCTTCAGGGAACGCCTCGGCGATTTTGACGCCACCAAACAACCGTGCGGCCTATTGATAAAGAGCTAACACATTGTCAAAAAAACATCACTATAGTTTTTTAGAGTTTCTCGATATCAATTGCCTGAATAGCCCTTGCAATATCAGGGGAATTATTCAACACCCGCACATGCTGAAATAATCCCGTTGCTTCATCATATTCTTTACGTAAATAACTCAACCACTGCTTAATCCGCGCGACGTGATATAAGCCGGTATCTCCCTGTTTCTCCAGACGGGTATACTTTTGCAGCAATGCAACGACCTCCGGCCACGGCATTCGCGGTTCGTTATATTTCACCACCCGACTCAGGTTGGGAATATTGAGCGCCCCGCGCCCAATCATCACCGCGTCGCAGCCGCTGATAGCCATGCATTGTTGCGCACTCTCGCCAGTCCCAGATTTCACCATTGGCAATCACCGGAATATTCAGCCGCTGGCGAATCTCGCCAATCGCCCGCCAGTCGATATGCTCCGCGCGGTACCCCTGCTCTTTTGTCCGCCCATGCACCACCAGCTCCGTAGCGCCAGCCTGTTGAACAGCATCGGCAATTTCAAATTTTTTCTCGCCACTGTCCCAGCCCAAACGCACTTTCACGCTGACGGGCAAATGCGCCGGTACGGCTTCGCGCATCGCTTTCGCGCCCTGGTAGATGAGTTCGGGATCTTTCAGTAACGTTGCCCCACCGCAGCTGCCGTTAACCGTTTTCGACGGGCAGCCGCAGTTAAGATCCACGCCCCAGGAACCTAATTCCACCGCACGGGCGGCGTTCTCTGCCAGCCATTGCGGAAACTGCCCCAGCAACTGTACGCGCACCAGCGTACCTGAAGGAGTACGGCTGGCGTTTTGTAGCTCAGGACAAATGCGATGAAAAACTTTTACCGGCAGCAGTTGATCCACCACGCGAACAAACTCAGTGATGCACAGATCGTAGTCGTTAACTTCGGTCAGCAATTCGCGCACCAGAGAGTCAAGTACCCCCTCCATTGGCGCCAGTAACACACGCATATCATCACCCGCAAAAAATGAGGCGCTATGTTAGCGCCTCCGGTCAGCGGATTAAAGGTCTGCCGAGTGAGATTGCGGCAAAGCTGCAATCCCTCTCTATGCTTGATCTATGGCAAACACACTTTCTGTTGCGAAAAAGCAGATTTGCCTGAGTTCGCTGCTCACATCGTCATACCCAGGCGCGAAAAATAGCGATGAATTCTTAATGTGATCTGTAGCACATTTTATGAATTAATTGTATGATGAATCCATCTCATCTGGGGTGTTGATTATGAGTAAGACACTGAACATTATCTGGCAATATTTACGCGCTTTCGTCCTGATTTATGCCTGCCTGTATGCAGGCATTTTCATTGCATCCCTGCTACCGGTAACCATTCCGGGCAGCATTATCGGGATGCTGATCCTGTTTGTCCTGCTGGCCTTGCAAATTCTTCCGGCGAAGTGGGTCAATCCAGGGTGTTACGTTTTAATTCGCTATATGGCGCTATTGTTTGTGCCGATTGGCGTAGGCGTAATGCAATATTTTGATTTACTACGCGCGCAGTTTGGCCCGGTAGTGGTTTCCTGTGCAGTCAGTACGCTGGTGGTTTTTCTGGTGGTGAGCTGGAGTTCTCAACTGGTGCACGGTGAACGTAAGGTCGTAGGTCAGAAAGGATCAGAAGAATGATGGCAAATATCTGGTGGTCATTACCGCTGACGTTGATTGTCTTTTTTGCCGCCCGCAAGCTGGCGGCGCGGTATAAGTTTCCCTTGCTTAACCCGTTGCTGGTGGCAATGGTGGTGATCATTCCTTTTTTAATGCTGACCGGCATCTCTTACGACAGCTACTTTAAAGGTAGCGAAGTGCTAAACGATCTGCTGCAACCGGCGGTCGTCGCGCTGGCCTATCCTTTATATGAACAGTTGCATCAGATCCGCGCCCGCTGGAAATCAATCATCACCATCTGTTTTATCGGCAGCGTGGTAGCGATGGTGACAGGGACTTGCGTGGCATTGTTGATGGGGGCTTCACCGGAAATTGCTGCGTCAATATTACCGAAATCGGTCACTACGCCAATTGCGATGGCTGTCGGCGGCAGTATTGGCGGTATTCCGGCAATCAGCGCAGTTTGTGTCATTTTCGTCGGGATCCTCGGCGCGGTATTTGGCCATACATTGCTTAACGCGATGCGTATTCGTACCAAAGCGGCGCGCGGTCTGGCGATGGGGACAGCTTCCCACGCCCTCGGTACGGCGCGCTGCGCCGAACTGGATTATCAGGAAGGCGCATTTAGTTCGCTGGCGCTGGTGTTATGCGGGATTATTACTTCGCTGATCGCGCCGTTCCTTTTCCCAATTATTCTGGCAGTAATGGGCTAAAATTTGCGATGCGTCGCGCATTTTTGATGTACGTTTCACGCGTTGCATAATTAATGAGATTCAGATCACATATAAAGCCATAGCAGGTTCGTAAACTGTTATCCCATTACATGATTATGAGGCAACGCCATGCATCCACGTTTTCAAACTGCTTTTGCCCAACTTGCGGATAACTTGCAATCTGCGCTGGAACCTATTCTGGCAGACAAGTACTTCCCCGCTTTGTTGACCGGGGAGCAAGTCTCTTCGCTTAAGAGCGCAACCGGGCTGGACGAAGACGCGCTGGCTTTCGCACTGCTACCGCTGGCTGCGGCCTGTGCGCGTACGCCATTGTCGAATTTTAACGTTGGCGCTATTGCACGCGGCGTGAGTGGTACATGGTATTTCGGTGCCAATATGGAATTTATTGGTGCAACAATGCAGCAAACTGTTCATGCTGAACAAAGTGCTATCAGCCACGCCTGGTTAAGCGGTGAGAAAGCTCTCGCGGCCATCACCGTTAACTACACGCCTTGTGGTCACTGCCGTCAGTTTATGAATGAACTGAACAGCGGTCTGGATCTGCGTATTCATCTGCCGGGTCGCGAGGCGCACGCACTGCGTGACTATCTGCCGGATGCCTTTGGACCAAAAGATCTGGAGATAAAAACGCTGCTGATGGACGAGCAGGATCACGGCTTTGCGTTAACTGGTGATGCGCTTTCTCAGGCGGCGATTGCCGCGGCAAACCGTTCGCACATGCCTTACAGTAAGTCACCAAGCGGTGTAGCGCTGGAATGCAAAGACGGTCGTATTTTCAGCGGCAGCTACGCTGAAAACGCCGCATTCAACCCGACTCTGCCGCCATTGCAGGGTGCGTTAATTCTGTTGAATCTCAAGGGTTATGATTACCCGGATATCCAGCGCGCGGTTCTGGCAGAAAAAGCCGATGCGCCGTTGATTCAATGGGATGCAACCTCAGCAACGCTGAAAGCTCTCGGCTGTCACAGTATCGACCGCGTTCTTCTCGCTTAAGCCTGGTGCCGGATGCGGCGGGAACGCCTTGTCCGGCCTACAGTCTGGCACGCTGATAAGCGTTGCATCAGGCTTGCCAGCGCTCTCCTGATGTCGAAAATCCCGGCAAACAGTTTACCGTTTCTTGCGCAAAAGCAGCGGGTAAAGTAGCCTGATAAAAATTTCCCGAGATCGAGTCTTCTGCATGTTAAAGCGTCTGTTCTACAGCCTGTTAGTCATGATCGGCTTGCTGCTGTTGACTGTGCTCGGCCTCGATCGCTGGATGAGTTGGAAAACCGCGCCTTATATCTACGACGAGTTGCAGGATCTCCCCTACCGTCAGGTCGGCGTGGTGCTTGGCACAGCAAAGTATTATCGCACCGGAGTCATTAATCAGTATTACCGCTACCGTATTCAGGGGGCGATTAATGCCTATAACAGCGGTAAAGTGAACTATCTATTACTTAGCGGCGATAACGCGTTGCAAAGTTATAACGAACCGATGACCATGCGCAAAGATTTAATAGCCGCTGGCGTCGACCCCTCTGATATTGTTCTCGATTACGCGGGCTTCCGAACACTGGATTCCATCGTACGCACGCGCAAAGTGTTCGATACTAACGATTTCATTATTATCACCCAGCGTTTTCACTGTGAGCGGGCATTATTTATCGCTTTACATATGGGTATTCAGGCCCAGTGTTATGCCGTACCATCGCCAAAAGATATGTGGTCTGTCCGTATTCGCGAATTTGCCGCCCGTTTCGGCGCGCTGGCTGACCTTTATATTTTTAAACGTGAGCCGCGCTTTTTAGGTCCATTGGTCCCTATTCCGGCAATGCATCAAGTGCCGGAAGATGCGCAGGGCTATCCCGCCGTCACGCCCGAGCAGTTACTTGAATTACAAAAGAAACAAGGAAAGTAGTTATGGATGTACAGCAGTTTTTTGTCGTTGCCGTTTTTTCCTAATCCCTGTATTTTGTTTTCGCGAAGCGTGGAAAGGCTGGCGTGCTGGCGCGATTGATAAACGGGTTAAAAATTCGCCGGAACCGGTGTATGTCTGGCGAGAAAAAAATCCGGGGCTCTTCTTTGCTTATATGGTGGCGTATTGTGGTTTCGGAATTTTATCTATTGGCATGATTATTTATCTTATTTTCTATCGTTAATATTCCTCTCTCCAGTTAATTATTGAGAATAATTATTACTTCACCTGATAAGCTGCGGATATCACATTCTTAACCGCAGCTATTTGTGAATCCTTTCACAGTTTAAATTTCCCCGCACGCTTAGCCTTAATATCAGTACATTATTATTTACTAAACGCTCGCCTTAATTACCTATAGCATTAAGGAAGATCACATGCCGCAACAAAATTATCTGGATGAACTCACTCCGGCTTTTACGCCTTTACTGGCGATTAAAGAAGCCTCTCGCTGTTTATTATGTCACGACGCGCCCTGTAGCCAGGCTTGCCCGGCGCAAACCGATCCGGGAAAATTTATTCGCTCAATTTATTTTCGTAATTTTAAAGGTGCTGCCGAGACAATTCGCGAAAATAACGCCCTCGGTGCCATTTGCGCCAGAGTATGCCCTACGGAAAAATTATGCCAGCAAGGTTGTACACGTGCCGATGTCGACGACCCGATTGATATTGGCCGCTTACAGCGTTTTGTTACTGATTTCGAACAGCAAACCGGAATGGAGATTTATCAGCCCGGCAGTAAAACGCTCGGCAAAGTGGCGATTATTGGTGCAGGCCCTGCCGGGCTACAAGCGAGTGTGACACTGACCAACCGGGGATACGACGTCACGATTTATGAAAAAGAAGCACAGCCAGGGGGTTGGCTGCGTAATGGCATTCCGCAATTTCGTTTGCCGCAATCAGTGCTGGATGCAGAAATCGCCCGTATCGAAAAAATGGGGGTGACCATAAAGTGTAATTGCGAGATTGGTAAAACACTCACGCTGGAACAATTGAAAGCGGAAAACCGAGCGGTACTGGTCACCGTGGGGTTATCGAGCGGTTCTGGTCTGCCGCTGTTTGAACATAGCGATGTTGAGATTGCGTCGACTTCTTGCAACGTGTACGACAGGCGCAGGGCGATATCAGCATCCCACAGAGCGCATTAATTATTGGCGGCGGCGATGTCGCGATGGACGTTGCCAGCACGCTGAAAGTTCTTGGTTGCCCGGCGGTGACCTGCGTTGCGCGTGAAGAGTTAGATGAGTTTCCGGCAAGCAAGAAAGAGTTCACCAGCGCTCAGAAATTGGGGGTATCGATTATCGATGGCTTTACGCCAGTGGCTGTAGACGGCAATAAAGTGACGTTTAAACATGTTCGTTTACCGGGCGAACTGACGATGGCGGCGGACAAAATTATTCTCGCTGTAGGTCAGCATGCCGAACTTGCCGCGTTTGCGGCGCTGGAACCACAGCGCAACACCATCGAAACGCAAAATTACCAGACCCGTGACCCGCAACTGTTTGCCGCTGGCGATATTGTTGAGGGTGACAAAACCGTGGTTTATGCAGTGAAAACCGGGAAAGAAGCCGCCGAGGCGATCCATCACTATTTAGAGGGAGCTTGCTCATGTTAACGAAAGATCTTTCTATTACCTTTTGCGGCGTGAAGTTTCCCAACCCGTTCTGCCTCTCTTCTTCGCCGGTTGGCAATTGCTACGAGATGTGCGCCAAAGCCTACGACACCGGCTGGGGTGGCGTGGTGTTCAAAACGATCGGCTTTTTTTATCGCTAATGAAGTCTCACCGCGTTTTGATCATCTGGTGAAAGAAGATACCGGTTTTATCGGCTTCAAAAATATGGAGCAGATTGCTGAACATCCGTTGGAAGAGAATCTGGCCGCCCTGCGTCGGCTGAAAGAAGATTACCCGGACAAAGTATTGATCGCGTCGATCATGGGGGAAAATGAGCAGCAATGGGAAGATCTGGCGCGTCTGGTGCAAGAAGCTGGCGCCGATATGATCGAGTGTAACTTCTCCTGTCCGCAAATGACTTCTCATGCGATGGGTAGCGATGTCGGGCAAAGCCCGGAGCTGGTAGAAAAATATTGTCGGGCAGTGAAACGTGGTTCCACGCTGCCAATGCTGGCGAAGATGACGCCGAATATCGGTGATATGTGCGAAGTGGCGCTGGCGGCAAAACGCGGTGGCGCAGATGGTATTGCGGCAATTAACACCGTTAAATCAATCACCAATATCGATCTTAATCAGAAAATCGGTATGCCAATCGTTAACGGCAAATCGAGCATTTCCGGTTATTCCGGTAAAGCGGTGAAACCGATCGCCCTGCGCTTTATTCAGCAAATGCGCACGCATCCAGAGTTACGCGATTTCCCGATCAGCGGTATCGGCGGTATTGAAACCTGGGAAGATGCGGCGGAGTTTTTATTGCTCGGCGCGGCAACCTTGCAGGTGACCACCGGCATTATGCAGTACGGGTATCGGATAGTGGAAGATATGGCGAGCGGGTTGTCGCATTACCTTGTCGATCAGGGATTTGATTCGTTGCAGGAGATGGTAGGTCTGGCGAACCATAATATTGTTCCGGCAGAAGATTTAGACCGCAGTTATATTGTCTATCCCCATATCAATCTTGATAAATGTGTTGGCTGTGGACGCTGTTACATTTCCTGTTATGACGGCGGTCATCAGGCGATGGAATGGAACGAGAAAACGCGCACGCCGCATTGTAATACCGAAAAATGCGTTGGTTGTTTGCTTTGCGGTCATGTTTGCCCGGTGGGTTGTATCGATCTCGGGGAAGTGAAGTTTAAGAAAGGAGAGAAAGAACACCCGGTAACGTTGTAAAACCAGCGTTGCATCCGGCATTTGGCTCCGATTGCCGGATGCGGCGCATCCGGCAATACCCACAATCACATCACTTCTTACGTGCGTATTTCAGTGAATCCAGCGCCACGGCGAAGATAATAATCGCCCCTTTGATGATGTACTGCCAGTACGGGTTTACGCCGATGTACGTCAGGCCATAGTTGATGACGGTAAAAATAATTACCCCGGTCACCACGCCAATCACCGTCCCCACACCGCCGCTGAACGATACGCCGCCCACCACGCACGCCGCGATAGCATCCAGCTCATACATGAAGCCGAGGTTGTTGGTGGCAGAGCCGATACGTCCGGCTTCTAACATCCCACCGAAGGCATAGAACACGCCAGACAACGCATAGATCATCAGCAGGTTCAGGCCGACGTTGACACCAGAAACTTTTGCCGCTTCCGGGTTACCGCCAATGGCAAAAATGTTCTTACCAAAACGGGTTTTGTTCCACAGCACCCAGACGAATGCCACCGCAATCAGGGCGTAGAAGGTGATGTAAGAGAGACGGAAACTCCCCAGCGCAATAAAGCCCTGGGCAAAAGTGGAGAAACCACTGTCAAAACCAGAAATAGGCGACGCACCAACAAAATCGTAATAGAGCGAGTTAATGCCATAAACGATGATCATCGTGCCGAGAGTGGTTATGAATGGCGTTACGTTGAGATAGGCGATAATCAGCCCGTTGATCAAACCGATCACCGCGCCAATAGCACAGACAATCAGAATAACCAGCGCAATCGGCATCGTCGCCATTTCAGGGAACACTTTGTTGGCGTTATCCATGGACTGCAATAACGTCGCTGCTACCACTGCCGCCAGCCCTACCTGACGACCAGCTGAAAGGTCGGTCCCCTGGGTGACAATTAACCCTGCCACGCCGAGCGCGATAATAATACGCACCGATGACTGGGTGAGAATATTACTTAAGTTCAACAAACTTAAAAAAGTGGGATCCTGGAAAATAATAATCGCCAGCAAAACTAAAAGAACGACGTAAATACCGCCCTCTTTCAGGTAAGTAAGAAAACTTTTCTTATTTAACGCACTCATGGGAAGCCCCTAATCTTAAAGGTGCAAAGACGCAAGACGCAGAATTTCGTTTTGCGTTGTTGTTTTTGTATCGACAATTCCGGAAACGAGGCCATTGCTCATAACCAGAATACGGTCTGTTATCCCTAACAACTCTGGCATTTCAGATGAGATAATAATAATCCCCTTGCCTTTCTTCGCCAGTTCGGCAATTAACTGATAAATTTCAAACTTCGCTCCAACATCAATACCGCGCGTCGGTTCGTCGAGCATTAATATTTCTGGTTGCGTTAGCAGCCAGCGACCAATAATCACCTTTTGCTGATTACCACCTGAGAGCGAACCAATTTGCGTCCGATGCCCTGGCGTTTTTTACCCGCATCGAATCAATCACCCACTGGGTATCGCTTTTCATCCGCGAGTTATCCAACAAGCCAACTTTATTTTTGTAGTTGCGAATATTGGAAATTAATGAGTTAAAGCCAATATCCAGATAGGCATAAATTCCCGTTGAACGGCGTTCTTCAGTTACCAACGCGAATCCGTGGTTAATGGCTTCGTTGGCGTTATGGTTATTGATCTTTTTGCCGTGCAACGTAATGGTGCCAGCAGATTTCTCGCGAATGCCAAATAACGTCTCAACAATATCGGTACGTTTCGCCCCCACCAGCCCGGCAATACCGAGGATCTCCCCTTTATGCAGGTCAAACGACACATCGCGAATCGATGGCTGGCGTAGTGACGTCAGGTTACGCACTTCGAGGATCACTTCGCCCGGCTTGTTTTCTTTATCCGGGAAACGCTGGTTAAGAGAACGACCAACCATCATGGCGATGATCTTGTCCATCGTCAGCCCTTCCAGCGGTTCGGTAGCGATCCACTGACCGTCGCGCAATACGGTGACTTCATCACATAACTGGAAAATCTCTTCCATTTTATGCGAGATATAGACAATACCGCAGCCGCGTTCTTTTAATTTACGAATAATAGTAAACAGATGGTTGACCTCTTTTTCGGTTAACGAAGAAGTCGGTTCATCCATAATCACAATTTTCGCGTTATAGGAAAATGCTTTAGCAATTTCGATCATCTGCATTTGCGAAACGGATAATGTACCGACGCGCGCACGCGGATCGATATCAATATCCAGTTCATCAAAAATCGCTTTAGTTTCGCGGTACATTTTGTCCTGATCAACAAACATGCCTTTGGTGGGATATCGCCCCAGCCACATGTTGTCCATCACCGAACGTTGTAATACCAGGTTTAACTCCTGGTGTACCATCGAAATACCATTTTCCAGTGCTTCTTTGGCAGAATGAAAATCGATCTCTTTACCCTGGAATAAAATGGTGCCGGAATCTTTTTGATAAATACCAAACAGGCATTTTAATAATGTTGATTTTCCCGCGCCGTTTTCCCCCATTAATGCATGGATAGAATGTGGTCGGACTTTTAAATTAACGTTATCAAGTGCCTTAACACCAGGAAAAGACTTGTTGATACCGCTCATTTCCAACAAGTATTCACCTGATGACGGAGTCGTTGAGCTGACCATATAATTTTACCTTGTTGGTCATACAATAAGGGCGCAATAAACTATTGCGCCCGTTCAGTCTTATTTCTTGCTGAATTCAGCCAGGTTATCTTTGTCTACGCCAACATAAGGTACGCGAACCACTTTGTTGTCGATTTTCCAGTTGGTGCCGTCAGCAGCGCCCTTGCCATCGGCCAGGTTTTTCGCCAGATCAAAAGTCGCTTTCGCCTGGTTGTTGGCATCATTCAGTACGGTCCCCGCCAGCGCACCGGATTTCACCAGCGCCAGAGCTTCTGGCAGCGCATCGACGCCAAACACCGGAATGCTGGACTTGTTGTGTGCTTTCAGCGCTTCAACCGCACCCATTGCCATCGCATCGTTGTTAGCAATAACCACTTCGATTTTGTTGGCGTTCGGGCCAGACAGCCAGGCGTCCATCTTATCTTTCGCCTGAGCAGTGTCCCACATAGCGGTATCTAACTGTAACTGTTCAGTTTTGATGCCTTTATCGTTCAGCTCTTTAATCACGTAAGTGGTGCGTGCTTCTGCATCCGGATGGCCCGGCTCGCCTTTCAGCAGTACGAACTGAATCTGACCGTCTTTGTTCAGATCCCAACCCTGATTCGCCGCCCAGTGTTTAGCAATCAGATCGCCCTGGATAATGCCGGACTCTTTGGAGTCAGTACCAACGTAGTAGGCTTTGTCGTAGCTATCCAGTGCCTTACGGGAAGGTTCTTTGTTGAAGAAAACCACCGGCACGTTTTGCCCGCGCGCTTTCTCAATCACCGTACCCGCAGCTGCCGGGTCAACCAGGTTGATTGCCAGCGCCTTCACCCCTTTCGCCAACAGCACGTCAATCTGATCGTTCTGCTTGGACTGGTCATTCTGTGAATCATTCATCAGCAACTGGACGTCTGGTGCTGCTTTCGCATCCTGTTCGATAGCCTTACGCACGACAGACATAAAGTTATCGTCATATTTATAAATCGTCACACCAATACGGGTATCAGCAGCGTGTGCAGCGGCGCCGAATAACATGCTGGCCATCACAGCAGACAGGGTTAACACCTTCTTATTCATGGTATCTCCGGTTTTTCTTATGCAGGGTAGTGCTTGAGATAAATGCTCGGCGGGCCAGTATGGTTAATGAAGTGTTACTGAACGCCGAAGCTCATTTTTAAAAATCCGTTCGTCCATGCCCGGTAACGCTCCATAAAACGGCTCTAATTGTTGTTATGACGCCATAACTTCGATAAAAGCGATTATTCGCTGTTACATACAAGTTACAACGTTAAAACGGTGCAATCATAGCTACCACATTGTTAAGATACTGTGAAATCTCTCACAAATTGAAAGCGGTTACATCCTCTGATTTGCTCAGTTAGTGATCGCCGCCGCATTCTGACGTATTGCGACAGAATGGCGGCGCACTAACGTCGGCATAAAACAGTGGCTGGCACGCGGATCAATGTTGCCTGCAGCCCCCTGCAAGGCCAGTTCAGTGGCTAATTTTGCCATCGAAGCAATGGGATAACGCACGGTCGTTAATTGCGGGTCGGTGTAACGAGCAATGGGGATATCATCGAAACCGATGATTGAGAGATGTAACGGAATCGCAATGCCATTATCTTTTAATGCCGTCAGAGCGCCTGCGGCCATATTGTCGTTATAGGCAAATACAGCGGTAAGTTGTAGATTGCGCCCGAGCAGTTCAACCATCGCCGCCTCGCCGCCTGGCATATCCGGCGTACCCGTGCCAATCCAGCTTTCCGGCGGAACAATATCCTGCTCTTTCAGCGCGCTTATCCAGCCCGCTTTACGCATTGCGTCATCTTCAATGCTGTGGCTGGAAGAGAGATAGCCGATACGTTGATGACCGTTATTCAGCAACATGCGCGTCGCCATTCTGGCACCGCTGATATTATCCAGACAAACACAGCGATGGGCATAGCCTGGCACAACCCGATTGATGAGCACCATGCCGGGAATGTTGTCCATAAATTGCGCCAGCTCGTCGTCACTTAACGCTTTTGAATGAACGATCAACGCGTTACAACGCTGGCGAATTAACACCTCAATGGCGTGACGCTCTTTTTCCGCTTCATGATAGCTATTGCCAATCAACACATATTTCTGATGTTGCTGGGCAACGAGATCGACGGCTTTAACCAATGCGCCGAAAAATGCATCTGAAACATCCATGACCACCACACCGATGGTATCGCTCACCTGAGTTGCCAGCGCCTGTGCATTGGCATTTGGCCGATAATCCAACTCACTCACCGCTTTCATAACTGCTTCACGCGTGTCGGCACTGACCAGCGTGCTGTTATTGAGCACCCGGGAAACCGTTGCCACAGAGACGCCAGCCTGACGCGCTACATCACGAATGGTGATCATATTCACTACCTGTTATGAGAATGCAGTAGGTTACTGCTTGCTGGCGGCTATTTTGTCAGCACTGAATACAGGACTTCGTGAATCGAGTCACAGCAATGGAAACGGTTACAGCCGTTTTGTTAATGAATGTGATCCAGATCGTTATCTGGATGTTTTAGATAATGCAGGTCCGGCAGCGCGCAAGGTTAACTGACGCCAGAGCCATTCCACCGGCCCCTGACGGAAGTAACGCAGCCAGATAACAGAGAAAAGCAGGTTCGCCAGCCATACCGGAACGACAAACGCCAGCAACTCCAGGCGGTCAAACTGCATAAACAAACCGAGGTGGTAAAACAGCGTGGTACAAATCAGCGTTTGCAGTAGATAATTGGTTAGCGCCATCCGTCCGACGCAGGCGATTGCCAGCACCAGCCTGAAGCGGCTTAATTGCGGCCAAAAGCCATAAAACAGCGACGCATAGCCAATTGCCTGAAACGGCGCGCTAAGTTCACGCGGCATTTGAAGTAAGAAGGCACACCAGCGATACGCCCAGTCTAGCCGCCATTGCAGTGCGATAGCAGGAAGGTTAATCAGCACACCAATTGCCACCAGCACAAAACCGGTACGACGATAGTGACGTAAGCTGAACTGCCCTTTCAGCCAGCCGCTACGCATCAGCGCAGCGCCAATTAACATCATCCCTGCCAGTTGCCAGCCATACTGCGCGCCCAGTGCCAGTAAACTGTTGCCGACGCCATCGGCACGGTTACTGATCGCTTCAACGCCGCCATGAAGTTTCCAGTATTTTTCATACAAAATGGCCGATGCATCTGGCGTCCAGGCGCGGCTGGTCTGGCTGTCAGAAATCAACCCCAGCAACAGCAAAACGCCAATCCCCACCAGATACAGCATCACGCCAGTATTAAATAAACTTTTTACCGATGGCGCATCACGCACCAGTCGCCAACTGATTAAGCCCACCAATCCGTAAGCCAGCAGGATATCGCCGTCCCAGAACAATAAACCGTGAATAAAACCCAGCAAGACTAACAGTGTTAACCGCGACTGGATCCAGCGTCTGCCGCGCGGCAGCAACATTTGCAGGCCCGCGCCAAACAGCAGCGCAAAAAGCGTGAGGAATTTTACCTGGCCGATGAGATCCAAAAACGCCCAGGTCCAGGCGTCGGACGGGGTAATAGTGCCATACCAGGCGGGATTGAGATAAGCCGCCTTTGGTAAACCAAAGGCGCTGATGTTTAATAGCAGGATCCCCAGAATGGCGACGCCGCGAACAAAATCGAGCGTGACGTTGCGCTCCATGGTTCCTGCCTTTTAATCAGTTGTGATGACGCACAGCGCGCAGAAACTCGTGCCGCGTATTCTGACTGGATTTGAACAAACCACCGAGGGAGGTCGTTGTCGTGGCGCTGGTTGCATCGCGGATGCCACGCGCCTTCACGCAGTAGTGCACCGCGTCGATGGAGACAGCCACGTTATTGGTGCCCAGCAGCGTTTGTAGCGCAATGAGGATTTGCTGAGTCAGACGTTCCTGCACCTGCGGGCGCTGGGCAAAGAACTGCACGATGCGGTTAATTTTCGACAGGCCGATCACCGAATCTTTCGGGATATAGGCTACCGTCGCTTTGCCATCGATAGTGACAAAATGGTGCTCGCAAGTGCTGGTCAGGGTGATATCGCGCACGGTGACCATTTCATCGACCTTCATTTTGTTTTCAATGAGGGTGATTTTCGGGAAATTGGCGTAATCCAGACCGGAGAAAATTTCATCGACATACATTTTAGCGATGCGATGCGGCGTTTCCATCAAACTGTCATCAGCGAGGTCGAGATTCAATAGCTGCATGATTTCAGTCATATGACCGGCGATAAGGCTTTTGCGCGTTTCGTTATCCATTTCATGCACGGGCGGGCGCAGCGGTGTTTCCAGTCCTCGCGCAACTAACGCTTCATGAACCAAGGCCGCTTCTTTACTGAGTGATGGCATTTATGTTTTCTCCTGCAGGTGTGACGCCTCCGCCCTGCGTGGGGGCAAAGTTATTAAGCTGATTAGCAGCCCGATTATTGTGCGTGAGGTGGCGCACATAATCCAGTATTCACAGCGATAATTATTGTAATTGCCGCTGCCTTTCAGCGTTAGATGTTAAAACATCGTTATGCATATGCGGAAGTGAAAGTTACTCACAGCGCATTGAATAAACGGTATGATGACTAAAATGCAAACAACACAACAAGGAGCCACGCATGGAAATGCTCGAAGAGCACCGCTGTTTTGAAGGCTGGCAGCAACGCTGGCGGCACGACTCCAGTACCTTAAATTGTCCGATGACGTTCAGCATCTTTCTCCCACCGCCCCGCGACAACGCCCCTCCGCCTGTGCTGTACTGGCTTTCAGGTTTAACCTGCAATGACGAGAACTTCACCACCAAAGCAGGCGCTCAGCGCGTAGCGGCAGAACTGGGGATTGTGCTGGTAATGCCAGACACCAGCCCGCGCGGCGAACAGATTGCTAACGATGATGGCTACGATTTAGGCCAGGGTGCGGGGTTTTATCTCAACGCCACGCAACCGCCGTGGGCGACGCATTACAGGATGTATGATTATCTGCGCGATGAATTACCGACGCTGATTCAATCGCAATTTAACGTCAGCGATCGCTGTGCTATTAGTGGCCATTCGATGGGGGGTCATGGCGCATTGATTATGGCGCTGAAAAATCCGGGCAAGTACACCAGCGTTTCCGCCTTTGCGCCGATTGTGAATCCGTGCTGCGTCCCGTGGGGAATCAAAGCGTTTAGCCGCTATTTAGGTGAGGACAAAGATGCATGGCTGGAATGGGACAGTTGCGCGCTGATGTATGCCAGTCATGCGCAGGATGCGATCCCGACGCTTATCGATCAGGGCGATAACGATCAGTTTCTTGCCGACCAGCTGCAACCCGCAGTTCTGGCAGAAGCCGCGCGGCAGAAAGCTTGGCCGATGACGCTACGTATTCAACCTGGTTATGATCACAGTTATTACTTCATTGCTTCTTTTATAGAGGATCATCTGCGCTTCCATGCGCAGTATTTACTGAAGTGAAAGTTCGCCCGGTTCGCCGGGCATCTTCTCATCAGAAGCGATAATCCACTGCCATAAAGTAACGACGTCCGTCTTCGTTATAGCTGTAGTCATCACGACTCAGATCTTTGTCGCCCAGGTTCAGCACGCCTGCGCGCAGTTTGACGTCTTTGGTCACCTGCCAGGCCGCGCCGGTATTCCAGATCACATAGCCACCTGGCGTTTTAGCGGTATCGCTGTCGGCTCGTTTCTGACCAGTGTAGTGACCAGAAACATAAAACGACCAGTCTTCCAGCGCCAGCGGTTTCCAGTCCAGCGTACCGTTAGCGGTATGGAACGGCAGATCGGATAGCGGTTTGTTTTCACCGTTGCTGACATCGCGTCCATCGTTGTAGGTGTAGTTGAGTGACAGCTTCCATTCATCGTTGAACGGAATTTTCAGCTCGGTTTCCACGCCCTGAATACGAGCTTTGTTAACGTTGTAGTAGCTGAACACCGGTATACGTCGACCGTTTGCCCCCGTTTCAAAACCAACAAAGTTTTGGTAACCCGGCGCAGCATTGACGTCAGATGTACGGCTGATGCTGATACGATCTTTCACATCGTTACGGAAAACGGTAACGCTGGATTCAACACCTTCCAGCCAGCCCTCTTCACCCATGTAGTAAAGCCCCAGTTCCCAACTTTCGCTGGTTTCTGGTTTCAGATCCGGGCTACCCACAATCTTACATGCGCCACGGCAGGAATTGGTCGTCCAGTCGGGGCTAAGTTGTAATAACGAAGGTGCTTTAAATGCCGTCGCCCAACCCCCTTTCACTGTTACGGTGTCGGTAGCGTTATAGACCAGATAGGCACGCGGGCTCCAGTGATCGCCGTAGGTTTCATGATCGTCCATACGCACGCCGGTCGTCAGCGCCAGCGGCTCGAAGATCCGCCATTCATCTTCCACAAACAGCGCGTACTGACTGGCGGACGTTTTAGTGCTGGTGCCGCCGGTCAGGTTCACCGCATCGCTAAGTTTGTCGTGGCGCCATTCACCACCCACCGTGACAAACTGATTGATAGCCGTCAGCGGCAGCGTGTATTTACCATCGACCGTGTTACTTTCGGAAGTAATCGGGCTACTGTTGCCTGGGTTTTTGTTCTCGACTTTCTCACCATAATATTTCAGTTCGCTGGTGCCGTAATCCCAGCGCCCATTATGGCTTACGGAGTAGTTCTGGCGTTCGAGGCGGTTTTTGTCCAGCGAGTCAGAATCGCGATCCTGGCGGTCAAAACCGTAACCAGCGGTAAAATCGTGATTTTGATTCGGCGTCCAGGCAAATTCGACATTGCCGTCGCGACTGGAGAATCCTTCAATACGCGGCGTTTCTCCCGTGTCGGTAGTAGAGGAACTCTGCGGGTCATCCTTTTCACGTTTTGCCAGGCTACCGTAAGCTTTCATTCCCAGCACGCCGTCAATCAGCGGTCCACTCGTGAAGAACTGGCCATTGTAGGTGTCACCGCGATCACGATGTTCCTGAATGGTGGTATCTACCGTTACAGTGCCTGACCATTTCTGGCCGATTTTTTTGGTGATGATGTTCACCACGCCGCCGAGCGCATCGGAACCATACAGTGAAGACATCGGGCCACGTACCACTTCGATACGTTCGATGGAATCGACCGGGATCCAGTTCAGGTCAAAGTCATTATGGCGGAAGACGGCATTGCGCGAGTTAACACGTTTACCATCGACAAGAATCAGGGTGTAGCTGCTATCCAGACCACGAATACTGACGCCCTTACGGTTGTCCCCTTCGTTAGTCAGTTGTACGCCCGGCACTTCTTTGAGGACATCCTTCAAATTTTGCACTGGTTTACGTTGCAAATCTTGCTGGGTAATGACACTGATACTGGCGGGCGCATCTTTGAGGTTTTGTTCAACGGAAGATGCCGTGACTACCATCGTTTCGCCATCATCATCAACCGCTAACACAGGCCATGCACATGAAACTGCGGACAAACACAGCCCGGCCCGTACGAAAGGGTTCAACCTAAACATTCCATATCTCCATGAGGTAACTACGAAAATAAAATGGGTTATCGCTCACATCTTCTTCATGTCCCCTTGCGTACGGCAGCATCGCGGTAGACTTTTTTGTATGCAGGTGATCATCCCAAAAGCCTGAACAGCCTCTGATTTGTCAGCCTTTTTTGATTTCGGCGTAACGATAATGCAAACGATAACAATTATCAATCCAAATGTTAAATTTTATATCCGTATGAATACTAAGGAAAAGAAAAAGCCCTCTCGGTTGAGAGGGCTTTATTAAGGAAGGGGTAAAACTTATTTCTTATCGTTCTGCGGGAACTTCATTTCACTGTAGCGTACGAAGTGGGTTCCTTTAATCAACTTATAGCCAAACCAGATCATAAGGAACAGCGGGATGCCAATATAGGTTGCCGCTACGCCACCCCAGTCGATAGTGTCTTTCAGGAACGCTTCGTAGTTCTGGCCCAGAGTGATAATCAGGCACAGCACAAAAGCGAAGATCGGTCCCAGCGGGAAGAAGCCTGAACGGTACGGCAGATCGTTAATATCATGCCCCTGCAGCACATAACCGCGACGGAAACGATAATGGCTGATCGCAATTCCCAGCCAGGCGATAAAGCCTGTCATACCGGAGGTGTTCAGCAGCCACAGGTATACCGTCTGGTTACCAAACATGGAGGTCAGGAAGCACAGACCCGCAATTACCGTGGTCGCATACAGCGCGTTACGCGGTACGCCGCCACGCGACAATTTAGCGAAAATGCGCGGCGCTTTACCGTCACACGCCAGGGTGTACAGCATACGAGTAGACGCATACATACCGGAGTTACCCGCTGACAGCACCGCCGTCAGAATAACCGCGTTCATCACCGCCGCCGCAGAGAGCAGACCCGCATGCTGGAACACCAGGGTGAACGGGCGTGACGCTGATGTCTTTAACATCGTTACGCAGCAGGCTCGGATCGGTGTATGGAATGATCAGGCTGATGATCAGGATTGCGAACACATAGAACAGCAGGATTCGCCAGAACACCTGACGTACCGCGCGTGGAATGTTTTTCGCCGGTTCTTCGGACTCGCCTGCAGCAATACCGATCAGCTCGGTTCCCTGGAAAGAGAAGCCGACAATCATTGCCACACCGATCATCGCCGCAAAACCACCAGCAAATGGTGCTTCGCCAATCGTCCAGTTGCTCCAGCCCGCAGGCTGTGCGCCTTTGAAGATGCCGATAATCATCATCACGCCGACGATGATAAAGACAATGACCGTAGTGACTTTGATCAGTGAGAACCAGTATTCCGCCTCGCCAAAGCCACGAACTGAAATGTAGTTCAGGAGGAAGATAACGCCGAGGAACAGCGCACTCCAGATCCAACCCGGGGTGTCCGGGAACCACCAGCTCATGACCAACTGAGCGGCCACCAGGTCAACGGCGATAGTAACCGCCCAGTTGTACCAGTAGTTCCAGCCCAGCGCGAAGCCAAAGCCTTCTTCAACATAGTTCTGACCGTAAGTGGCAAAGGAACCAGAAACCGGCATATATGCCGCCAGTTCACCAAGACTGGTCATCAGGAAGTAAACCATCAGGCCGATCAGAATATACGAGAGCAGCGCCCCACCTGGACCTGCCTGAGAGATCGTTGCGCCAGAGGCAACAAAAAAGACCCGTACCGATGGAACCGCCAATGGCAATCATCGTCAGGTGACGCGCCTTTAATTCACGGCGTAAGCCCGGCGCTTCTGTGGTTTTAGTTTCGGAAACCATACGAAAATGCTATCCATCTTAAAAATGAGGCGCGATTGTAGCAGACGATTTGCAATCCTTCCGGTAGAAATACGCTTTTATAAGACACCTTCATGATCGCCCAGGGATTATAAGTAAAGCAACCAATCTCTTTTCTGGCGAATGTATACCGGTGGTGCTGCGTCACAAAATCGACACAGCCCCCGTAGGTTTCTGTACAACGGATTAACGCGGCAAAGTGGAGGAATCGCAGTACTCCAGAAAGCGCCGTAACGCGTTGGAAAGGTGTTTCTGCCGATGATGTATACGCCACAACGTACGCATCAGGCGCGGCAGAGGGACAGCAACTTCACTTAATGTGCCAGCCTGCAATTGATCTTCAATGACCCTTCGCGACAGGCAACTGATTCCCAACCCATGACGCACCGCATGTTTGATTGCCTCGGAGTTACCTAATTCCATCGCCATCTCAAACTTCGGTAAATGCGACAGTAACAGATAATCGACAATCTCCCGCGTGCCGGAACCGCGTTCACGCAGGATCCACGGCGCAGCGGCCAGCTGTTCTAAAGTGACCGGACCACGAGCCAAAGGCGAAGTCGGCGCGGCGAAAACCACCAGCTCGTCTTCCAGCCACGGTTCAGAAATGATTTCAGTGCTGTGGCACGGTCCTTCAATAAAGCCAATATCAACGCGGAAATCCAGCACCGCTTGCATCACGTCCTGGCTGTTCCCAACGCTCAGTTCAATCGGCAACTGCGGATAATCATGGCGATACCGGGCGATGACTGCAGGCAGAATGTAGTTACCGATGGTACTACTGGCATAGACACGAATCGCGCCGTTGTCTTCGCGAAACAGTTGTTCGATTTCAATCGCCTGTTCAAGCAGTGCCAACGCACGCGGATAGAGCAGCCGCCCGTGTTCATTAACAACCAGTCTTTTCCCCACGCGATCAAACAGTTGCACGCCAAGCTGCCCTTCCAGGTCGGTCAAGGCTGCGCTCACTGCTGATTGCGACAACGCCAGCATCACCGACGCCTGGGTGGTTGATCCACTTTTCAATACTTCTGCAAAAACTTCCAACTGCCGGAGGGTGATGTGCATAGTCGCTTACCACTTATAAAGATTAATTATAAATATATAATCAATTTTATTTTTAAACCAGTTAGTCGTAACCTTATGCCCGGTTAAAGGAGAGGGTTATGACAAATATCACCTTACAGAAACAACATCGTACACTGTGGCATTTTATTCCGGGGTTAGCCCTGAGTGCAGTTATCACCGGGGTCGCCCTGTGGGGTGGTTCCATTCCCGCGATTGCGGGTGCCGGGTTTAGTGCCCTCACCCTCGCAATCTTGTTGGGGATGGTTTTAGGCAACACCATCTATCCGCACATCTGGAAAAGCTGTGACGGTGGCGTGCTGTTTGCCAAGCAATATTTATTACGTCTGGGTATCATTCTTTATGGCTTCCGTCTGACGTTCTCGCAAATTGCCGATGTCGGTATCAGTGGGATCATCATTGACGTGCTGACGCTGTCCAGTACCTTCCTGCTGGCTTGCTTCCTGGGGCAGAAAGTGTTTGGTCTGGATAAGCACACCAGCTGGTTGATCGGTGCCGGTAGCAGTATCTGTGGTGCTGCAGCGGTACTGGCGACTGAGCCGGTAGTGAAAGCGGAAGCCAGTAAAGTAACCGTGGCTGTTGCAACCGTTGTTATCTTCGGGACCGTCGCGATTTTCCTCTACCCGGCGATATATCCGCTGATGTCTCAATGGTTTAGCCCGGAAACTTTCGGTATCTACATTGGTTCTACTGTGCACGAAGTGGCGCAGGTGGTGGCGGCAGGTCATGCCATCAGCCCGGATGCAGAAAACGCAGCAGTTATTTCCAAAATGCTGCGCGTGATGATGCTGGCCCCGTTCCTCATTCTGCTGGCGGCGCGTGTTAAACAGCTGTCTGGGGCGAACAGCGGCGAGAAAAGCAAAATCACTATTCCGTGGTTTGCCATCTTGTTCATCGTAGTTGCCATCTTTAACTCGTTCCACCTGTTACCGCAGAGCGTGGTGAACATGCTGGTAACGCTGGATACCTTCCTGCTGGCAATGGCGATGGCGGCGCTGGGTCTGACCACTCACGTCAGCGCGCTGAAAAAAGCCGGGGCGAAACCTCTGCTGATGGCACTGGTACTGTTTGCCTGGCTGATTGTTGGTGGTGGTGCGATTAACTATGTGATTCAAAGCGTCATCGCATAAACCACTACATCTTGCTCCTGTTAACCCGCTATCATTACCGTTTTCCTCCAGCGGGTTTAACAGGAGTCCTCGCATGAAATACATTGGAGCGCACGTTAGTGCTGCTGGCGGTCTGGCAAATGCCGCAATTCGCGCCGCCGAAATCGACGCAACCGCGTTTGCCTTGTTCACCAAAAACCAACGTCAGTGGCGTGCCGCACCGCTCACGACGCAAACCATCGATGAATTCAAAGCCGCCTGTGAAAAATATCACTACACATCGGCGCAAATTCTTCCCCACGACAGTTATCTGATTAACCTCGGACATCCGGTCGCTGAAGCTCTGGAAAAATCGCGCGATGCCTTTATAGATGAAATGCAGCGTTGCGAACAGCTGGGGCGTTTCTTTGCTCAACTTCCACCCAGGCAGCCATCTGATGCAGATTTCAGAAGAGGATTGCCTTGCGCGTATTGCCGAATCCATCAACATTGCACTGGATAAAACACAAGGTGTGACCGCGGTGATTGAAAATACCGCCGGTCAGGGCAGCAACCTTGGATTTAAATTCGAACATCTCGCGGCGATTATCGACGGCGTGGAAGATAAATCCCGCGTCGGCGTCTGCATTGATACCTGCCATGCTTTCGCTGCCGGGTATGATTTGCGTACTCCAGCCGAATGCGAGAAAACATTCGCGGATTTTGCCCGTATTGTCGGCTTTAAATATCTGCGCGGGATGCACCTTAACGATGCGAAAAGCACCTTTGGCAGCCGCGTTGACCGCCATCATAGCCTCGGTGAAGGCAATATCGGTCATGATGCGTTCCGCTGGATCATGCAGGACGACCGTTTCGACGGCATTCCGCTGATCCTTGAAACCATCAACCCGGATATCTGGGCAGAAGAGATCGCCTGGCTGAAAGCGCAACAAACTGAAAAAGCGGTAGCCTGAAGATGAATAACCGGGAGAAGGAGATCCTTGCAATTTTACGGCGTAACCCGCTGATTCAGCAGAACGAAATTGCGGACATGCTGCAAATTAGCCGTTCGCGCGTTGCGGCGCATATTATGGATTTAATGCGCAAAGGGCGGATTAAAGGCAAAGGTTACATTCTCACCGAGCAGGAATATTGCGTGGTGGTGGGAACAATCAATATGGATATTCGCGGGATGGCGGATATCCGTTATCCGCAAGCGGCCTCTAATCCCGGTACGATTCATTGCTCGGCGGGCGGCGTTGGGCGCAACATCGCCCACAATCTGGCGCTGTTAGGCCGCGACGTCCATTTACTCTCGGTGATTGGCGATGACTTTTATGGCGAAATGCTCCTGGAAGAGACGCGCCGCGCCGGAGTGAATGTCTCCGGCTGTGTTCGTTTACACGGCCAAAGCACATCGACGTATCTGGCAATTGCCAATCGAGACGATCAAACCGTGCTGGCGATTAACGATACCCATCTGTTGGAACAGTTGACACCGCAACTACTGAACGGGTCGCGCGATTTACTTCGTCATGCGGGCGTGGTGCTGGCTGATTGCAACCTGACAGCCGAGGCGCTGGAGTGGGTCTTTACCCTCGCTGATGACATCCCGGTGTTTGTCGATACCGTTTCAGAATTCAAAGCGGGCAAAATCAAACACTGGCTGGCGCATATTCACACCCTGAAACCCACTTTACAGGAACTGGAAATTTTATGGGGACAGGCGATCACCAGCGATGCTGACCGTAATGCCGCAGTGAATGCGTTGCATCAGCAAGGTGTTCAGCAACTGTTTGTTTATTTGCCCGATGAGTCAGTTTATTGCAGCGAAAAGGATGGTGAACAATTTTTGCTGACTGCGCCAGCGCATACGACGGTAGACAGTTTTGGTGCTGACGATGGTTTTATGGCGGGCCTGGTGTATAGCTTTCTGGAAGGAAGCAATTTCCGTGATAGCGCCCGTTTTGCGATGGCCTGCGCGGCAATTTCGCGCGCCAGCGGCAGCTTAAACAACCCTACCCTGTCTGCCGATAACGCGCTTTCATTAGTGCCAATGGTGTAACAATGTTGCCGGATGCGACGCTTAACGCGTCTTATCCGGCTCATAAATCGCGCACTACGCTAAACCAATAAAGAACCCGGCAATGGTCGCACTCATCAGGTTGGAAAGCGTCGCCGCCGCCAGCGCCCGTAAACCAAGCTGGGCGATTTCCGGCGCACGGTGTGGCGCAACCGCAGAAAATGCCCCAACCACTACCCCGATAGAACCAAAGTTAGCGAAACCGCACAGCGCAAAAGAAATAATCGCCACGGTTTTAGCATCCAGAGAGCCACCCGTTTGCAGATATGGCGAGAAATTGAGATAAGCGACAAATTCATTGATCGCCAGCTTCTGCCCAATCAAACTCCCGGCAAGATTTGCATCACTCCAGTCAACACCCATCACCCACGCCAGCGGGGCCAGCAGATAACCTAAAATGGACTCCAGCGAGGCTTGCTCAAAACCAAACCAGCCGCCAACGCCGCCGATAATACCGTTAATTAACGCAATGATGGCAACAAATGCCATGACTACTGTCGCCACACCCGCAGCGATTTTCAGCCCGGTCATTGCCCCTGTAGCGGCGGCCTCAATAATACTTTTTGGCGGTGTTTCGGTGAAAGAGAGGTTATTAAAGGAAACCTGCGAAGATTCCGTAGCCGGGCTTAACAGGCGGGCAAACAAGATCCCGCCGGGGATCGCCATTAATGATGCCGCCAGCAGATATTCCACAGGTACGCCCAGTGCAGCGTAACCAATCATTGTCGAACCAGCAATCGAGGCCATGCCACTACAAATCGCTGTAAATAATTCATTGCGATTCAGACGATCGATAAAGGGCTTCACAATCGCCGGAATTTCGTTTTGCCCGAGGAAAATGGTAGTGACCGCGACGAATGACTCAATCTTGCTGATATTTAATGCTTTCTGGAATATACCGCCGAGAATGCGAATTAAAATCCCCATCACACCGATGTAGTAGAGAATACTCACCAGTGCAGTAACGAAGATAATTGCCGGTAATACCCTGAAACCAAAGATAAATCCTGCGCCATCAAATAAGGTGTCCATTTTCGGTCCGACCAGAGAACCGAAGATAAATGCGCTACCCGCGTCGCTGTACGCCATCACTTTATGGACGCCAAAAGCGACTTTTTCAGCGACCCAACGCCCTGGCGGTAACCAAAGCATAATGCCGCCAATCACGACCTGTAACACTAACGCCGCGCCAACGGTACGCAGGCTGATCTTCTTCTTGTTTACTGACAGCAAAAATGCAATTGCCAGCAGTACCACCATTCCCAGAACACTTCTCATGACATCCATAGTGATTATCTCTTCATGTCATTTTGGGCGACGGCTTTCTGCCCATCAGAAATAGCCGGGCCTGCATCTTGCGATACTGACCCAGCTTGTTATCAACACTTAATGGGTTTTGATGTAGCCGCGAACGCACTCTTCGACTAAGCCCCAGAACCAGTCGGTATCAATAGTGATGCCGACTTTGGTATTGGCTGGCTTGCCAAGAACGCCCAACTCGTCGCAGACGGTACGCCCGTAGCAAGGGCCGCTATTAACGTCCACTTCGACGTACATATCCTGGGTTTTAATGCCATCAGGGTTAATCAGATAACCGATGCAGGTGGCGTCGTGCACCGGGCCGCCAGCCAGACCGTAGTTTTCGAACTGGGTTTTGAGAGTGAAGTTCATGATGTCGCTGAACAGCTCCCCGGCAGGGCCGCCTGCCCTTTCCATCCGTGCAATCACGTCAGGGGTGCAAACGGTCTGGTTGGTGAGATCGAGGCCCATCATCACCAACGGAACGCCGGAGGTGAACACCACGCGTGCGGCTTCCGGGTCAGCAAAGATGTTGAACTCGGCAGATGGCGTAAAGTTGCCAGTACCATAAGCGCCGCCCATCAGTACAATTTCACGGATTTTGGGCAGGATTGCGGGTTGCATGCGCATTGCCACCGCGATGTTTGACAACGGACCAACCGGCACCAGAGTGATATCGCCATCGCTTGCCATCAGGGTATCAATGATGTATTTCACCGCATGAGTGCTTTCTGCCTGGCGGGTTAGCGGCTCGAATACCGGGCCATCCAGTCCGGTTTCACCGTGAATATTATCGGCAACAATTTGTTGACGCATAATGGGCTGCGGCATCCCCGCATAAACCGGAACATTAATCTCCAGTTTCTGGCAAACATTCAGGCCATTAATTAATGTTTTATCAAGCGTCTGATTACCCGCCACAATAGTGATACCTAATAAATCAATCGCCGGATGTTTCGCAGCCATCATTATGGCAATAGCATCATCATGACCCGGATCACAATCCAGAATAATTTTTCTCTTTTCCATTGTTTATTTCCTCTGTTTCCAGTTGCGTTATTTTTTCTACAGCAAAGAAAATTCGACCGGGCCGATGATTGAATCTTAACAACAGCGTACGTATGCTAAATATGAGAAATCTCATAGCGGATAAACATCGTGAAAGAAATCCACAATAATGATCTTAAGCAGCAATTGATGAGTGAATCCGCGTTTAAGGATTGCTTTTCAACGGATGTTTCAGCCGATACGCGGTTGTTTCATTTTTTAGCGCGTGACTACATTGTGCAGGAAGGGCAACAGCCGTCCTGGCTGTTTTACCTGACGCGAGGCCGTGCCAGACTTTACGCCACGCTGGCTAATGGTCGCGTGTCGCTGATTGATTTCTTTGCCGCGCCCTGTTTTATTGGCGAGATTGAGTTAATCGACAAAGATCATGAACCGCGTGCGGTACAGGCTATTGAAGAGTGTTGGTGTATTGCGCTCCCTATGAAACATTACCGTCCGCTGTTATTAAACGACACGTTATTTTTACGAAAACTCTGCGTCACCTTAAGTCATAAAAATTATCGCAATATTGTTTCTTTAACTCAGAACCAATCATTTCCGTTAGTGAATCGCCTGGCAGCATTTATATTACTCTCGCAGGAAAGTGATCTTTATCACGAAAAACACACACAAGTGGCAGAGTATTTGGGTGTTTCTTATCGACATCTTTTATATGTTCTCGCGCAATTCATTCACGACGGTTTATTAATTAAAAGTCAGAAAGGGTATCTCATTAAAAACAGAAAGCAGCTGTTAGGGTTGGCGCTGGAGATGGACCCGGAGAATAAATTCTCCGGGATGATGCAGTAAAAATTATTTGCAATAGCGCGATTGCCGGATACGTCTTATCCGGACTACAAATCGAGCATTACGCCAGCCCAAGAAAGAACCCGGCAATAGTCGCACTCATCAGGTTGGAAAGCGTCGCTGCTGCCAGCGCCCGTAAACCAAGCTGGGCGATTTCCGGAGCACGTTTTGGCGAAATAGCCGAAAACGCCCCAACGACAACGCCGATAGAACCAAAGTTAGCAAAACCACACAGCGCAAAGGAGATAATAGCCACGGTTTTCACTTCCAGCGAGCCACCCGTTTGCAGATACGGTGAGAAACTCAGGTAAGCAACAAATTCGTTTATCGCCAGTTTCTGCCCAATCAGGCTACCTGCAAGGTTAGCATCGCTCCAGTCTACCCCCATGATCCACGCCAGTGGCGCCAGCACATAGCCAAAAATACTTTCCAGAGAAGCATTGGCGAAACCAAACCAGCCGCCAATTCCGCCGATAATGCCGTTGATCAACGCAATAATTGCGACAAACGCCATTACCACCGTCGCCACACCAGCGGCGATTTTCAGCCCGGTCATCGCACCGCTCGCCGCCGCTTCGATAAAGCTTTTTGGCGGCGTTTCGCTGAACGACAGGTTTTCAAATGTCACCTGCGAAGGCTCGGTTGCCGGGCTAAGAATACGCGCAAACAAAATACCGCCGGGGATAGCCATCAGCGATGCCGCTAACAGGTAGTCAATTGGCACGCCCATTCCGGCATAACCAATCATCATCGAACCAGCAATGGACGCCATCCCGCTACAAATTGCGGTAAACAGCTCGTTGCGATTCATACGATCGATAAACGGTTTAACGATCGCCGGGATCTCGTTTTGCCCGAGGAAAATAGTGGTAACTGCAACAAAAGATTCGATTTTGCTGATGTTGAGGGCTTTCTGGAAAATACTGCCAAGAATGCGAATCAGCAGCCCCATCACGCCAATGTAATAAAGCAGGCTAATGAGCGCGGTAACGAAGATAATCGCCGGAAGTACGCGAAAGGCGAAGATAAAGCCCGCGCCATCAAAGAGAACATCCATTTTCGGCCCAACCAGCGAACCAAAAATGAAGGCGCTACCGGCATCACTGTAAGACATCACTTTATGAACGCCTAATGCCGCCTGTTCTACTGCCCATTTTCCCGGCGGAAAATAGAGCATGATGCCACCAATAGCGATTTGCAGCAGCAGCGCGGCTCCAACCGTGCGCAAACTGATGCTCTTTTTATTCACCGACAACACAAATGCTATTGCCAGTAACACCACCATCCCCACAACACTTCTCATTATATCCATAATGATTTTCCCTTCATGCCAGTAAACCCGGCGTCAGCGCCAGGTTTCGGTATGTATGATCAGTACGGGCGACGGCTTTCTGCCCGTCAGAAATTAACCCGCGAGACGCTGGTATTCTTTGGCAATTTCACTCGCCAGAATGGCGTTGTTGAACACCAGCTGGATGTTGGATTTCAGGCTGTCACCGCCGGTCAGTTCAGCAACGCGTGCCAGCAAGAACGGCGTACTTTCTTTACCAATAACACCCTGCGCTTCAGCTTCAGCTACCGCCTGATCGATCGCCGCATTGATAGTGTGTTCCGGCATAGCAAACTGTTCCGGGATCGGGTTCGCTACCACGAGGCCACCGTTCAGCCTACTTTGCCATTTCACCGCCATCGCGCGGGCAATTTCTGTGGCACTGTCGAGACGAATGCTGACGTCAAACGGGCTGGTGCGGCAGAAAAACGCAGGCAGCGCTTTGGTCTGATAGCCAATTAGCGGTACACCGAAAGTTTCTAAATATTCGGTAGTTAAGCCTAAATCGAGAATAGATTTTGCTCCGGCACACACTACGGTGACATTGGTGTGCGCCAGTTCTTGCAAATCGGCAGAAATATCGAAGGTATGTTCCGCCCCGCGATGCACGCCACCAATTCCCCCGGTGGCAAATACTTTAATTCCGGCAAGCGCCGCAATAATCATCGTTGAAGCAACGGTGGTTGCGCCATTTTTCCCAGCCGCAACAACAAAAGGTAAATCGCGACGGCTAACTTTAGTTACGTTATGTCCTTCACGACCCAGCAATTCAATTTCTTCTTTGCTTAAGCCCACTTTCATGACGCCACCAATAATGGCGATAGTGGCAGGTACAGCGCCCTGTTTACGAATAGTTTCTTCTACTTCAATTGCAGTCTGGGCATTTTGTGGAAACGGCATACCGTGAGAGATAATGGTCGATTCCAGCGCAACAACTGGTTTTTTGCTTTTTAAAGCATCCTGAACTTCCGGGGAAATTTGTAATAATTCAGGGGAAAGGTTTAATTCAGACATTCTGCGTTCTCCACTAACGATATAACGTTGGCAATCGATAAATTTGGGTTATTGGTGTATTCACAGGAGAGCGCCATTGACGAACATCCCTGTGCAAAACGAACAGATTCGGCAAACGGCATTCCGTCGACCCAACACGAAGCAAGACCTGCCATCATGGCATCGCCCGCTCCGGTAACATTAATGACATTGGTTTTAATCGGTGCAGACCAGCCGTTTTCACCGCCGATTTCACTGTAGTAAACACCGTCTCCGCCCATACTCAGTACCAGGCGGTTCAGGCCATGCTGATGGAACCAGGCGGCAACTTTTGCGACATCTTCACGCCCTGACAGCGCAATCCCGCTCAGGGTTTCCGCTTCAAGACGGTTTGGCTTCAGGGTGTGGATCTGACTTAGACGGTCGCGCACTTTGACACATTTCCATGCCGAAACCGGATCGACAAATACAGGTACGTCGGCGGCATTATCCAGAATCCAGACCAACGCCTCTTCACTGATATTACAGTCAGCGACAATGACCTTTGCTCCCTGGATAAATTCACGGTGCTGTGCGAGATATTCCGCAGAAATACAGTTACTAATATTCATGTCATTTATAGCAACCAGCATTTCACCGGTATTATCGAGCAATGATAAATAGCTCGAGGTATTTTCCCCTGGCACAATCAGGCATTTCTCGACATAAACACCGGATTGATTGGTTTGCGTCAGGAGCGATTGGCCATAAAAATCACTGCCTACAGCGCTAAGTAGCCAGACTTTGTTCCCCAGCAACGCCAGATTTTGCGCGATATTGCGCCCTACTCCACCAGGTGTAAATTTTATTTTCCCTGGATTTGAATCCGCATAATTTAATGATTCATGTGAATATCCGGCGACATCAATATTCGCCGAACCTATAATTACGACATATTCCTTTTCGCGCATAGCACGTCCCCTGGTAAAAAAATTACCAACTCTGTCAATCCACAAGAATATAGGTACTGCCAATAACGTTTAAACATGTGTTCATATTTAAACATGTGCTCATAGTATGCATGTTTTACTTAAAGTAAATTGCCGCCAGATGGGCAAAATGGGCAGATTTGAACAGGCTCACAAAACGCTATTAAATGCATGGATTAAAAAAAACGAGGAATTTGTGATGGGATGCACAGAACAGGAACAATAAAAAAGGGCAGAAATTAATCTGCCCTTGAGGAAATAACGTTGATGTTCGATGAAGATTTCAGGTTTTCACTTAAAGATAAAACATATAAATTCATATAGTTACCTTCAAGAACTTGTCAATCACCTTGCGATCATCAAATGATACAGGGCAGGAAATTTCTGCCCTGTTGTTCACGTTTTATTATGCGGCTTTCGCTACCGCGTCCACTTCCGGACGTTTCAGGAAGGCATAAGCCAAACCCGCCACCAACGTACCGGCAATAATTGCCACCAGGTAACCCAGTACCGGCGTAATTGCGCCCGGGATCAGCAGAACAAACAGACCACCGTGCGGTGCCATCAGTTTCGCACCAATCGCCATAGAGATTGCGCCAGTCAGCGCCCCACCAACGATACAGCACGGCAGCACGCGCATCGGATCACGAGCAGCAAACGGAATTGCACCTTCCGAAATAAAGCACAGTCCCAGTACCAGAGCTGCTTTGCCGCCTTCCTGCTGCGCTTTGTCGAATTTGCGACGCGCCACCATCGTTGCCAGCCCCATTGCCAGAGGTGGCACCATACCTGCCGCCATAATCGCTGCCATTGGGCCATAGGTTTGGGTACTCAGCAGACCCACACCGAACGCGTATGCCGCTTTGTTAACCGGGCCGCCCATATCAGTACACATCATGCCGCCAAGGATCGCACCCAGCAGAACCGCATTCGCAGTCCCCATCGTTTGCAGCCAGTGAGTCAGAGCTTCGAGGATGCCAGCAACTGGTTTACCGATCAGGTAGATCATCGCCAGACCAACAACCAGACTGGAAATCAGCGGAATGATCAAAATCGGTTTCAGCGCCTCCATACTCTGCGGCAGTTTCAGTTGAGTACTGATTAACTTCGCGATGTAACCTGCCAGGAAGCCCGCAATAATACCGCCAATGAAACCAGAACCTGTGCTGACCGCCAGCATACCGCCAATCAGGCCAGGCGTGAGGCCCGGACGGTCGGCAATAGAGAAGGCAATATAACCTGCCAGTACCGGCACCATCAGCGCAAAGGCTGAACTGCCACCAATCTGCATCAGCGCCGCGGCCAGCGTACCCGGTTCTTTAAACGCTTCGATACCAAAAGCAAAAGAAAGCGCGATACACAGACCGCCAGCAACCACCATCGGCAACATGTAGGAAACGCCCGTCAGCAAGTGACGATACGCGCCAGCACTCTCTTTCTTGCCTTCAGTCGCCGCCGTTTGAGCTTTGCCTGCTGGTTCGTAAGGCGTCGCTTCAGCAACGGCTTTATCCAGTTCCTGCGCGGTTTTCTTCAGCGCCAGACCAGTAGAGGTGCGATACATCGGTTTACCAGCAAATTTCGCCAGATCGACTTCAATATCTGCCGCCACAATGACCAGATCCGCCGCTGCCACTTCTTCAGGGGTGATGGCATTACCCGCGCCTACAGAGCCCCGAGTTTCAACTTTCACCCACCAGCCACGTTTTTTTCGCTTCGGTTTCAATGGCTTCCGCCGCCATAAAGGTGTGTGCTACGCCGGTCGGGCAAGCAGTCACCGCAACTACGCGTTTCGGACCACTGGCAGCAACCGGTGCTGTCGCAGCGACCGGCGCAGTGTAAGGTTTCGCATGGCCTTTGGCTTCACTCAGGAACAGCTCAGGGTGCGCAACTGCCCGGGAAATATCACCCAGCCAGACATTTTTACCGTTCAGCGCGCTGTCATTCGGGATGGAATCACCGAGAACAATCGCCATTTCGGCGTCGTTCGGATTGTCGATGATTTCCAGTTTTGCTTTTTCGCGCCGCCGCGCCCAGCAGGGTCTTCGCCATATAGGCGCGTGCCTGACCGAGATTAGCGTCAATAATCAGCAGCGTTTTCATTATGCCTCTCCTGCTGTCAGTTAAAAGGTTGTAAGTCGACGCGCGCCATCATTGCGGCCAACTGCGGACGATCGGTAATACCCACATTGCTTTGACTTACCGCCAGGGCAGCAACAGCAGTCGCCAGACGCAGAGTGTGTTCACTGGATTCACGCATCAGCAAGCCATAAATCAGGCCACCAACCATAGAATCCCCTGCGCCAACGGTGCTTACGACATCGACTGACGGTGGTTTGGCGATCCATTCGCCGGAGGCATTAACCCAAAGCGCGCCTTCGGCACCCAGTGAAATAACGACATGCGCGATACCTTGTTCACGCAGCGCATGCGCAGCTTCAATCACATCTTTCATTTCAGGCAGTTTACGGCCAGCCCAGATTTCCAGCTCGCGGCGGTTAGGTTTCACCAGCCACGGTGCCGCTTTTAAACCTGCCACTAACGCTTCACGACTACTATCAAAGATAATGCAAGGACACTGACTACGCAGGCGAGTCATCCAGTCGGTGAAGGCTTCCGGGCTGACGCCTGATGGTAAACTGCCGCTGACACAGACCATATCGAACTGACCAAGCCAGCTCAGAGAATCCGTCACAAAGCGTTCCCAGTCGGCTGGAGTGACTTCAAAACCCGAGAAGTTGAGGTCGGTCACTTCGCCGTCTTTTTCCGTCAACTTGACATTAATACGGGTGCGCCCCTGTACAACCTGGAAACGGTTGGCAATGCCCAGCTCGCTGAACAATTGCTGAAACCCATCCTGGTTATCTTTACCGAGGAAACCGCCAACAGTGACATCAATCCCCAGATCTTTCAGAACTTTGGCAACGTTGATACCTTTACCCGCCGCATGCAGACCGGTGGTTTTCACCAGGTTCACTTCGCCGCGTTCAATTTCCGGGCAGAAACCAACAAGGTCATAAGCCGGATTAAGGGTGATCGTAGCAACACGTCTGCTCATTACGCGCCCTCCCCAAGACCTGCGGCGATGGCGTCGCCAATGGCGTTCAGCGCCTGTTCAGCATCTGGTCCCTGGGCGGTAAAGCGTAGGCGATGACCTTTCTTAACGCCAAGTGCTACAACTTTCATCAGACTACGTCCGTTTGCCGGTTTGCCGGTGCCATCAAGGTTTGTCACGGTAATATCACTGTTAAATTGTTTAATGGTATTGACCAACATGGTGCCTGGACGGGCATGCAGGCCGTGTTCATTGCGCACCACAAACTCCGCGCTTAACACGTCGTCGGTCGGCGCATCATCGCTGGTCAGCAGCGCCAGCAACGTTGCTGCATCTGCTTTCAGCAAGCGGTCAGCTTTATTGTCGAGCAGCAAATCGGCGAGACGCTTAGAACCGCGACGGGCTGATCGTCATTCATCGCCACACTCACCAGCATGGCTGCCGTTTCGCCGTCCACATCAAAAGCACTTGCCGCACGGCTTACCGCAATCGCGCTACGCAGATTGCCTTCGGCGCTATCGCTCAGCCAGATGCCCTGTCCGAGGTTCAGCGGTTGTTCATTGATGGCTTTGGTAACGAAAGTGGCGTCAACTGCCCCCGCTTCTTTCAGACGCGCAGCGTTCAGCGCCTGAAGAGTCAGCAGATCGCTGGCGACGATATCCAGCGTCAGCATTTCGTTATCGAGCTTCAGCTGCTCACTCTGCTTTTCGCCCATCAGCAATGCGCGAAGTTCTTCTGCTGTTGTTGCTGACTTCAGTTGTTCAGCAACGGAATCATCGCTCAGTACATGGGTTAGTTGGCGCAGCAAGCCCAGATGTTCATCGGAGCTAGCGGCAATACCGATAGCCACGTACGCAACTTGACCTTCACCCCAGGTAATGCCTTCCGGGAACTGAAATACCTGAACGCCGGTTTTCAGCACCTGATCGCGGGTGTCGGTAGTACCGTGTGGAATAGCAATCCCATTGCCGAGAAAGGTTGAGGTTTGCTGTTCGCGCGCCAGCATGCCATTGACGTAGCCTTCCGCTACATTACCGGCTTGCACCAGCGCCGCGGCGACCTTGCGAATAGCCTCTTCTTTGTCTCCGGCCTTCTCGCCCGGATGGATGTCCTGTACGGATAACTGGAACATAGTTCTCCTCTCTTGCTGAATTGAAACGATTCAGCTTCTATGAGAAAAAAAGCGCCAACCTGGCTCAGGATTAAAGACAAGATCGCGCTGAAACGTTTCAATGAAGAATAATACTTCTTCTTCAGCACGCAAGGGAAGCCGCTAAATTATGTCCAAAAGTTTGATGTGCTGCACATTTTTTTGCCAAAAATCTGAAATGCTGACAGTGAAATTAGCCATCAGCATTAGCATTTCGACGGCGTCAGCTGAGGATCAGCAAGAGTGAAATGCCATTTTGATTATTCGTGGCGAGTTTGATTTCACTGACTGTTTATTTTCTGACAGGCAGCGTAAACTCCGCGTCTTCATCTTTCACTGATCGACCAGCATGCATAACTCCCCCGCAGTTTCCAGCGCGAAATCGTTTGACCTGACGTCAGCGGCGTTTTTAATTGTTGCCTTTCTCACCGGTATTGCAGGCGCCCTGCAAACCCCGACGCTAAGTATTTTCCTCACTGATGAAGTGCACGCGCGCCCGGCGATGGTGGGATTCTTCTTTACCGGCAGCGCCGTTATCGGAATTCTGGTCAGTCAGTTTCTCGCCGGACGCTCTGATAAACGCGGCGATCGTAAATCACTGATTGTCTTTTGCTGCCTGTTAGGCATGCTGGCCTGTACCCTTTTTGCCTGGAATCGCAACTACTTTGTTTTGCTATTCGTTGGCGTCTTTCTTAGCAGCTTTGGCTCGACCGCTAACCCGCAAATGTTTGCTCTTGCTCGTGAACATGCCGACAAAACCGGGCGTGAAGCGGTGATGTTCAGCTCTTTTTTACGCGCCCAGGTATCGTTAGCGTGGGTTATTGGCCCGCCGCTGGCGTATGCCTTAGCGATGGGATTCAGCTTTACGGTAATGTATCTCAGCGCGGCGGTAGCGTTTATTGTTTGCGGCGTGATGGTGTGGCTGTTTTTACCGTCGATGCAAAAAGAGCTTCCGCTGGCGACCGGCACGGTTGAAGCGCCGCGCCGTAACCGTCGCGATACGCTGCTGCTGTTTGTCATTTGTACATTGATGTGGGGCTCGAACAGCCTGTACATCATCAACATGCCACTGTTTATTATCAACGAACTGCATCTTCCCGAGAAACTGGCCGGTGTGATGATGGGGACCGCCGCCGGGCTGGAAATCCCGACCATGTTGATTGCCGGATATTTTGCCAAACGTCTGGGTAAGCGCTTCTTAATGCGCGTTGCCGCCGTGGGTGGCGTCTGTTTTTACGCAGGAATGCTGATGGCGCATTCACCTGTCATTCTGTTGGGCTTGCAGCTGCTAAATGCTATTTTTATCGGCATTCTGGGCGGTATCGGGATGCTCTATTTTCAGGATTTGATGCCCGGTCAGGCAGGTTCAGCCACCACGCTCTATACCAACACTTCGCGCGTAGGCTGGATCATCGCAGGTTCAGTGGCGGGCATCGTCGCCGAGATCTGGAATTATCACGCGGTGTTCTGGTTTGCGATGGTGATGATTATCGCCACCCTGTTTTGCTTACTGCGGATTAAAGATGTTTAAGGCGCGGTCAACATTTCCAGATCGATAAGCCAGGTCATGGCCTGCTGACGCGTGTTACCGCACATTTCAGCACTGGCCTGCAAGCCTGCGCAAACTTTCGGTCGCAGTGGCGAGGTGAAAATTTTACAGCGTTGCTGTTCATCAAGCTGAATGCAGGGCGTATTGGCGGGCTTGCCATCTGGCATACCGGGAATAGGACTGGAGATTGAGGGAGCGGTGCAACACGCCCCGCAACCCGGACGGCATTCCATACGTTGTTCTCTTAAGGTTAACCACCGGATTGAGGAGCGCGCACATTACCACCTTTTTGGCACCAGCAAAAGTGCGAATACCACTTGCCTGAAAGGCCCGTCGCGAGTAGTTTGTCGCGATATTTTTGACATTTTCGACAACAGGAATTTTTCGATGCCAAGAGCGAACGAAATTAAAAAAGGTATGGTACTGAATTACAACGGCAAACTGCTGCTGGTTAAGGACATTGATATTCAGTCGCCTACCGCCCGCGGTGCCGCTACGCTGTACAAAATGCGTTTTTCAGACGTCCGTACCGGGCTGAAAGTGGAAGAACGCTTTAAAGGCGATGATATCGTTGATACCGTGACGCTGACCCGCCGCTACGTTGACTTCTCCTACGTCGATGGCAACGAATATGTCTTTATGGATAAAGAAGACTATACCCCGTACACCTTCACTAAAGATCAGATCGAAGAAGAACTGCTGTTTATGCCGGAAGGCGGCATGCCAGACATGCAGGTTCTGACCTGGGACGGTCAACTGCTGGCGCTTGAACTGCCGCAGACCGTTGATCTGGAAATCGTTGAAACCGCTCCTGGCATCAAAGGCGCTTCTGCCAGTGCCCGTAACAAACCGGCAACCTTGAGCACCGGTCTGGTGATTCAGGTACCAGAATACTTAAGCCCGGGCGAAAAAATTCGTATCCATATCGAAGAACGCCGTTATATGGGGCGTGCTGACTAACTTCAGCCACATTCAGAAAAGGGATAGCTCAGGCTGTCCCTTTTTTAATTTATTATACCAATCCTTCATTTTGCGCTTCCTGAACACCTTTCGCCTGCAATATTCACTTGTAAATTGATCATCCTCACACTTCATCGCATTAACAATCCAGACCAATTTCAATTGCTGTCATATAACTTTACACTATCATTGTTAATCAATCGTTACTAAGACGTGACTTCTATGAACACAATTGCCTCCACTACGTTCCCGCCTCACATTCACACTCCACGCTACGATCGCCAGCAATTGAAATCCCGTATCGTTCATTTTGGCTTTGGAGCCTTTCACCGCGCACATCAGGCGTTACTGACCGACCGTGTGCTGAATGCCCAGTGCAGCGAGTTGGGGGATCTGTGAAATCAGCTTGTTCAGCGGCGATCGGCTAATGAGCCAACTTCGCGAACAGGATCATTTATATACCGTGTTGGAGAAAGGCGCAGACGGCAATCAGGCGATTATTGTCGGGGCCGTTCATGAATGCCTGAATGCAAAACTGGATTCCTTAGCGGCGATTATTGAGAAGTTTTGCGAACCGCAGGTGGCAATTGTGTCCCTGACCATTACCGAAAAAGGTTATTGTATCGACCCGGCCACCGGTGCGCTTGATACCAATAATTCGCGGATTATTCATGACTTACAAAGCCCGGAAGAACCTCACTCCGCGCCAGGCATTCTTGTCGAAGCGCTGAAACGCCGTCGTGAACGTGGCCTTGCGCCGTTTACCGTACTTTCCTGCGATAATATTCCCGACAATGGTCATGTGGTGAAAAATGCGGTGCTGGGGATGGCTGAAAAACGCTCTCCAGAACTTGCCGAGTGGATAAAAGAACACGTCAGTTTTCCGGGAACCATGGTCGACCGCATTGTCCCGGCAGCAACGGAAGAATCACTGGCAGAAATTAGCCAATATCTGGGCGTGAATGATCCCTGTGCAATTAGCTGCGAGCCGTTTATCCAGTGGGTGGTGGAAGATAACTTCGTCGCAGGGCGCCCAGCCTGGGAAATCGCAGGTGTACAAATGGTGGATGATGTCCTGCCGTGGGAAGAGATGAAACTGCGCATGCTTAATGGCAGCCACTCTTTTCTCGCTTATCTGGGCTACCTGGCTGGATTCGCCCATATTAGTGATTGCATGCAGGACCGCGCATTTCGCCATGCCGCCAGAACATTAATGTTGGATGAGCAAGCGCCAACGCTACGGATTAAAGATGTCGATTTAACATACTATGCGGATACGTTAATTGAACGTTTTGCCAATCCGGCGCTGAAACATAAGACCTGGCAAATCGCGATGGATGGCAGTCAAAAATTACCGCAACGCATGTTGGCAGGGATTCGCATTCATCTGGCTCGCGAGACAAACTGGCCGTTACTGGCATTAGGCGTCGCAGGTTGGATGCGCTATGTGAGCGGCGTAGATGATGCCGGAAAAGCTATCGATGTCCGCGATCCGCTTTACGATAAAATTCACAACCTCGTTGCGGGCAGTAGCAGTGAACAACGCGTCACCGCCCTGCTTTCTTTGCGTGAAGTATTCGGTGATGACCTACCAGATAACCCGCATTTTGTGCAGGCCATCGAACAAGCCTGGCAACAAATCGCGCAGTTCGGCGCGCATCAGGCGCTATTAAACACCCTCAAAATTTAACGATTTCTGCGGTTAAAGCGGATGGAGCATCGCTTCGTCCGCCCTCTCTCTTCTCTTTTCCGCCTTTTTTAGCCAGGATTAACGCACAGTTAACTCATCTGATTATTGCGGAGCCGTTGTGACCAGGACCAACCTCATCACCGGTTTTCTCGGCAGCGGGAAAACAACCTCTATTCTTCATCTGCTAGCCCACAAAGATCCCAACGAAAAATGGGCGGTTCTGGTTAATGAATTTGGGGAAGTTGGAATTGATGGTGCTTTGCTCGCCGATAGCGGCGCATTGCTGAAAGAGATCCCCGGCGGCTGCATGTGCTGCGTTAATGGTTTACCCATGCAGGTAGGGTTGAATACCTTACTGCGCCAGGGAAAACCAGACCGCTTGCTGATAGAGCCGACCGGACTGGGTCATCCGAAACAGATCCTCGATCTGTTAACCGCGCCGGTCTATGAACCGTGGATCGATCTGCGCGCCACGTTGTGCATTCTCGATCCGCGCCTGCTGCTGGACGAAAAAAGCGTCGGTAATGAAAACTTCCGTGATCAACTGGCTGCCGCAGACATCATTGTCGCCAATAAATCCGACCGTGCTACGCCAGAAAGCCAGCAAGCGTTACAACGCTGGTGGCAACAAAACGGTGGCGAACGGCAATTAATTCACAGCGATCATGGGCAAATTGAAGGTCATCTTCTGGATTTACCTCGTCGAAATTTAACTGAGTTGCCCGCCAGCGCTGCCCATTCGCATCAACATAACGAGAAAAAAGGATTAGCGGCATTAAGCCTGCCAGAGCATCAACGCTGGCGTCGCAGTCTGAATAGCGGACAAGGACACCAGGCCTGCGGTTGGATATTCGACGCTGATACCGTGTTCGACACCATTGGCATTCTGGAATGGGCGCGACTTGCGCCGGTCGGACGCGTAAAAGGCGTGATGCGGATACCAGAAGGTCTTGTGCGCATCAACCGTCAGGGCGATGACCTGCACATTGAAACGCAAAACGTTGCACCACCAGATAGCCGCATTGAGCTGATTTCCTGCAACGAAACTGACTGGAACGCCTTACAGAGCGCGCTGTTGAAGCTTCGTTTAGCGACCAACGCGTAAGGTTGCCTGCGTTTTTCAGTAAGATAATTAGAGAAAATATGATCAAAAATTTGCCGCAAATAGTGCTGTTAAATATTGTCGGCCTCGCGCTGTTTCTTTCCTGGTACATTCCCGTCAATCATGGATTCTGGTTGCCGATTGACGCGAATATTTTTTATTTTTTTAATCAGAAACTGGTCGAAAGCAAGACTTTTTTTATGGCTGGTTGCGTTGACTAATAATCGCGCCTTCGACGGTTGTTCACTGCTGGCGATGGGAATACTGATGCTGAGTTTCTGGCTGAAAGAAAACGCACCCGGCAGACGGCGTATTGTGATTATTGGTCTGGTCATGCTGTTAACCGCAGTGGTATTAAACCAGTTGGGCCAGGCATTTATTCCGGTAAAACGGGCCAGTCCGACATTGACCTTTACAGATATTAACCGCGTCAGCGAACTGCTATCTGTTCCAACGAAAGATGCCTCACGAGATAGTTTTCCCGGCGATCATGGCATGATGCTGCTTATTTTTTCCGCTTTTATGTGGCGATATTTCGGAAAAAGTCGCAGGAGTAATCGCCCTTATTATATTTGTGGTTTTTGCATTTCCCAGAGTGATGATTGGCGCACATTGGTTTACCGATATCATTGTCGGTTCCATGACGGTGATATTGATTGGGTTGCCCTGGTGGCTAATGACACCTTTAAGTGATCAATTAATCGCCTTTTTTGACAAATCACTGCCTGGAAAAAATAAACATTCATAAAACAAATAACTCACAGTAATTAACATCATCAGGTTTATTTTCATAGTAGGGATAATCCTGATGATGTGCGACTTTGCTCTCGTTCATTAAGTGAAATGATCATTCTCTAAGCAAATGAATGGATTGCGCATCTTTTAGACAATAGTGCTTTAATTGACCAATCCCGTTTATTAACTTTCTGTATCACTTTTTCTTATAAAAAATCATGTAAAACCGCTCGCCAAGACCGCGTCAATCGGGTAATCTCGAACACGTTTTTGCCTCGGCGGTAGATTATCCTCACAGCATATAATTTTGTGCGTTAGTCCACAGATTTGGCCTTAAGGAATTGTTTCAACGTGCCCAGGTAATTAGTCTCGTGTCGCTTGGCATTTTTTTATAACGATATTTGTCGTTAAGGACTTCAAGGGAAAACAAACAACATGGTCAAATCTCAACCGATTTTGAGATATATCTTGCGCGGGATTCCCGCGATTGCAGTAGCGGTTCTGCTTTCTGCATGTAGTGCAAATAACACCGCAAAGAATATGCATCCTGAGACACGTGCAGTGGGTAGTGAAACATCATCACTGCAAGCTTCTCAGGATGAATTTGAAAATCTGGTTCGTAATGTCGACGTAAAATCGCGAATTATGGATCAGTATGCTGACTGGAAAGGCGTACGTTATCGTCTGGGTGGCAGCACTAAAAAAGGTATCGATTGTTCTGGTTTCGTACAGCGTACATTCCGTGAACAATTTGGCTTAGAACTTCCTCGTTCAACTTATGAACAGCAGGAAATGGGCAAGTCAGTTTCCCGCAGTAATTTGCGTACAGGTGACTTAGTTCTGTTCCGTGCCGGTTCAACTGGACGCCATGTCGGTATTTATATCGGCAACAATCAGTTCGTTCATGCTTCCACCAGCAGTGGTGTTATTATTTCCAGCATGAATGAGCCGTACTGGAAAAAGCGTTACAACGAAGCACGTCGGGTTCTTAGCCGCAGCTAATAAACCGTTTGGATGCAATCCCTTGGCTATCCTGACGAGTTAACTGAAGGCACTGCTTAAGCAGTGCTTTTTTGTTTTCATTCATCATAGAAAATGATGTTTCCGTGCCTTGAACCAGGCTATAGTCCCGTCATTCTCTTCCACTTCAGCGTTGTCGTAATCTCGGGAATATTAACGGAACCATGTTCATACGCGCTCCCTCTTCCGGACGTAAGATCCTGCTTACCTGCATTATTGCGGGCGTGATGATTGCAATACTGGTCAGCTGTCTTCAGTTTTTGGTTGCCTGGCATAAACACGAAGTCAAATACGACACACTGATTACCGACGTACAAAAGTATCTCGATACCTACTTCGCCGACCTGAAATTAACCACTGACCGCCTACAGCCGCTCACCTTAGATACCTGTCAGCAGGCTAACCCTGAACTAACTGCCCGCGCGGCGTTTAGCATGAATGTTCGCACATTTGTGCTGGTGAAAGATAAAAAGAGCTTTTGTTCATCAGCGACGGGGGAGATGGATATACCGCTCAATGAGTTGATCCCGGCGCTCGATATTAACAAAGACGTCGATATGGCGATGTTGCCTGGCACGCCAATGGTGCCCAACAAACCCGCTATCGTCATCTGGTATCGCAACCCTTTATTGAAAAATAGCGGCGTTTTTGCAGCATTAAACCTGCACCTGACGCCATATCTTCTCTATAGCTCTCGTCAGCAAGATTTCGACGGGATCGCACTCATTATTGGCGATACCGTGCTTTCGACATTTTCGTCGCATTTGATGAACGTCCGTGAGTTATCCGGCAAACCCGTACGCGAAACCAAAATAACAGGCATTCCGCTGACTGTGCGTCTTTATGCTGATGACTGGACATGGAACGATGTGTGGTATGCGTTTTTACTGGGCGGAATGAGTGGAACTGTCGTTGGCCTGCTCTGCTATTACCTGATGAGTGTGCGTATGCGCCCTGGCAGAGAAATTATGGCTGCCATCAAACGTGAGCAATTTTACCTGGTGTATCAGCCGGTGGTTGATACACCAACGCTGCGGGTCACGGGCCTGGAAGTGCTGCTACGCTGGCGTCACCCTGTTGCAGGTGAAATCCCGCCGGATGCCTTCATTCAATATGCCGAATCGCAAAAGATGATCGTGCCGCTGACCCAGCATCTGTTTGAGCTTATAGCCCGTGATGCGGCTGAATTACAAAACGTACTGCCGGTGGGCATAAAGTTTGGCATTAATATCGCACCGGAACATCTGCACAGCGAGAGCTTTAAAGCGGATATACATCGGCTGCTCGCCTCCCTACCCGCGCACCATTTCCAGATTGTACTGGAGATAACCGAGCGCGATATGCTGAAAGAGCATGAGGCCACAAAACTGTTCGCCTGGCTGCACTCTGTCGGCGTGGAAATTGCTATTGATGACTTCGGCACCGGACACAGCGCGCTTATCTATCTGGAACGCTTCACGCTCGAGTATCTGAAAATTGACCGTGGATTTATCAATGCTATAGGTACGGAAACGGTCACATCTCCGGTGCTTGACGCGGTGCTCACGCTGGCGAAACGTCTCAATATGCTGACGGTTGCTGAAGGTGTCGAAACACCGGAACAGGCGCGCTGGCTACGTGAGCGCGGTGTTAATTTCCTGCAAGGCTATTGGATTAGCCGCCCCTTACCGATAGATGATTTTGTCCGCTGGCTGGAGAAACCGCATACGCCGCAGTGGTAAGGTGTGCTTGTGTCCCTTATTATTCATAGTTGAAGCATGCCGGATTGCGGCTAATGATGAGTAAAAGGAAATCCGTTGCAGATGATTGTGCGCATACTGCTGCTGTTTATCACCCTGTTCACCTTCGGTGCGCAGGCGCAAGCTATCAAGGAAAGCTATGCCTTTGCGGTGCTGGGAGAACCCCGGTATGCTTTTAATTTCAACCATTTTGATTATGTGAATCCCGCTGCGCCGAAGGGCGGGCAAATAACGTTATCCTCCATTGGTACCTTCGATAATTTTAACCGCTATGCACTACGCGGAAACCCCGGCGCACGCACCGAGCAACTGTACGACACGCTATTTACCACTTCCGATGACGAACCCGGCAGTTATTACCCGCTGATTGCCGAAAGCGCACGCTATGCTGACGATTATTCCTGGGTAGAAGTCGCTATCAATCCGCGCGCCCGTTTTCATGATGGTTCGCCGATTACCGCGCGCGACGTTGAGTTTACTTTTCAAAAATTTATGACCGAGGGCGTGCCGCAGTTTCGCCTGGTATACAAAGGCACAACGGTCAAAGCCATAGCGCCATTAACCGTGCGTATTGAATTAGCCAAACCAGGCAAAGAAGATATGCTGAGTCTGTTTTCGCTGCCGGTATTTCCAGAAAAGTACTGGAAGGATCATAAACTTAGCGACCCGCTATCTACACCTCCGCTTGCCAGTGGTCCGTATCGCATTACGTCCTGGAAAATGGGGCAAAATATTGTCTATTCCCGCGTGAAAGATTACTGGGCGGCCGATTTACCGGTAAATCGTGGTCGCTGGAATTTCGATACCATTCGCTACGATTATTATCTCGACGATAATGTTGCCTTCGAAGCGTTTAAAGCTGGCGCCTTTGATTTACGCATGGAAAACGACGCCAAAAACTGGGCCACGCGCTATACCGGTAAGAATTTCGATAAAAAATACATTATCAAAGATGAGCAAAAGAACGAATCAGCCCAGGATACGCGCTGGCTGGCGTTTAATATTCAACGACCGGTATTCAGCGATCGCCGGGTCCGGGAAGCCATCACCCTCGCCTTTGACTTTGAATGGATGAATAAGGCGTTGTTTTACAATGCCTGGAGTCGCACGAACAGTTATTTTCAGAATACCGAATACGCGGCCAGAAATTACCCCGACGCCGCTGAGCTGGTGCTTTTGGCGCCAATGAAAAAAGATCTACCGCCAGAAGTGTTCACGCAAATCTACCAGCCACCAGTGTCCAAAGGCGATGGCTACGACCGTGACAACCTGTTAAAAGCCGACAAACTTCTCAACGATGCAGGCTGGGTGCTGAAAGGTCAGCAACGCGTTAATGCCACCACAGGCCAGCCACTCAGCTTTGAATTATTGCTTCCTGCAAGCAGCAATAGTCAGTGGGTATTGCCGTTCCAGCACAGCCTGCAACGGCTGGGTATCAACATGGACATTCGCAAGGTGGATAACTCGCAAATCACCAACCGCATGCGCAGTCGCGACTATGACATGATGCCGCGCGTATGGCGGGCGATGCCGTGGCCCAGTTCCGATTTACAGATTTCCTGGTCATCGGAATATATCAATTCCACTTATAATGCCCCCGGCGTGCAAAGCCCGGTTATCGACTCGCTAATTAACCAAATTATTGCCGCCCAGGGAAATAAAGAAAAATTGCTGCCTCTGGGGCGCGCCCTGGATCGCGTATTAACGTGGAATTATTACATGTTGCCGATGTGGTATATGGCGGAAGACCGTCTCGCCTGGTGGGATAAATTCTCCCAGCCGGCCGTGCGCCCCATCTATAGCCTCGGTATCGATACCTGGTGGTATGACGTCAATAAAGCGGCCAAACTGCCGTCCGCGAGCAAACAGGGAGAGTAGATGGGCGCTTACCTGATTCGCCGTCTGTTGCTGGTGATCCCAACATTATGGGCGATTATCACCATCAACTTTTTCATCGTGCAAATTGCGCCTGGCGGTCCCGTCGACCAGGCCATCGCCGCCATTGAGTTTGGTAATGCCGGAGTATTACCCGGCGCAGGCGGTGAAGGCGTTCGTGCCAGCCATGCGCAAACGGGCGTCGGCAATATCAGCGACAGTAATTACCGTGGCGGACGCGGGTTAGATCCAGAAGTGATCGCTGAGATCACCCATCGCTACGGTTTCGATAAGCCGATCCACGAACGTTACTTCAAAATGCTTTGGGACTACATTCGCTTTGATTTTGGCGACAGCCTGTTTCGCAGCGCTTCGGTGCTGACGCTGATTAAAGACAGTCTGCCTGTTTCCATCACCCTAGGATTGTGGAGCACGCTGATTATCTATCTGGTGTCGATTCCGCTGGGTATTCGCAAAGCCGTTTATAACGGCAGCCGCTTTGACGTCTGGAGTAGCGCATTTATCATCATCGGCTACGCCATTCCAGCCTTTTTGTTCGCCATCCTGCTGATTGTCTTCTTCGCGGGCGGCAGCTATTTCGACCTGTTCCCTCTACGCGGCCTGGTTTCCGCTAACTTTGATTCGCTGCCGTGGTATCAGAAAATCACCGATTATCTGTGGCATATCACGCTGCCGGTGCTGGCGACAGTGATTGGTGGCTTTGCGGCGCTGACCATGCTGACAAAAAACTCATTCCTTGATGAAGTGCGTAAGCAATACGTGGTGACCGCGCGTGCGAAAGGGGTAAGTGAGAAAAATATTCTCTGGAAACATGTGTTCCGCAACGCCATGCTGCTGGTGATTGCCGGTTTCCGGCGACTTTTATCAGCATGTTTTTCACCGGCTCACTGCTGATTGAGGTGATGTTTTCGCTCAATGGCCTCGGTTTACTGGGCTACGAAGCGACCGTCTCGCGCGATTATCCGGTGATGTTTGGCACCCTGTACATTTTCACCCTGATTGGCCTGCTGCTGAATATTGTCAGCGACATCAGCTATACGCTGGTCGATCCTCGTATTGATTTTGAGGGACGCTAATGTCGCGACTCAGCCCCGTCAATCAGGCCCGTTGGGCGCGTTTTCGTCATAATCGTCGCGGCTACTGGTCGTTATGGATTTTCCTCATCTTGTTTGGTTTGAGTTTGTGTTCTGAACTGATCGCCAACGATAAGCCATTACTGGTACGTTATGACGGCAGCTGGTATTTCCCGTTGCTGAAAAACTACAGTGAGAGTGATTTTGGCGGCCCGCTGGCAAGTCAGGCTGATTATCAGGACCCGTGGCTGAAACAACGGCTGGAAGATAAAGGCTGGGTACTGTGGGCGCCGATTCGCTTTGGTGCTACCAGTATCAACTTTTCCACCGACAAGCCTTTCCCCTCCCCACCTTCCCGGCAAAACTGGCTGGGAACGGATGCCAACGGTGGCGATGTGCTGGCGCGCATTCTGTATGGCACGCGGATCTCGGTTCTGTTTGGTCTGATGTTGACACTCTGCTCCAGTGTAATGGGCGTGCTGGCGGGGGCGCTGCAAGGTTATTACGGCGGTAAAGTCGATCTCTGGGGGCAACGCTTTATTGAAGTATGGTCGGGGATGCCGACGCTGTTTTTGATTATTTTACTTTCCAGCGTCGTACAGCCTAACTTCTGGTGGCTGCTGGCAATTACTGTCTTATTTGGCTGGATGAGTCTGGTCGGCGTGGTGCGGGCGGAGTTTTTACGTACCCGTAATTTCGACTACATCCGCGCGGCGCAGGCGCTTGGCGTCAGCGATCGCAGTATCATCCTGCGTCATATGTTGCCGAATGCAATGGTCGCGACCCTCACCTTTTTACCGTTTATTTTATGTAGTTCGATAACCACCCTGACCTCGCTCGATTTCCTCGGCTTCGGTCTGCCGCTCGGTTCACCATCACTCGGCGAACTGCTGCTACAAGGGAAAAATAACCTTCAGGCTCCGTGGCTTGGGATCACTGCCTTCTTGTCGGTGGCGATATTGTTGTCTTTGCTGATCTTTATTGGTGAAGCCGTCCGCGACGCATTTGATCCTAATAAGGCGGTGTAGCATGACGCAAACTCTGTTAGCGATTGAAAATTTGTCGGTGGGTTTTCGCCATCAGCAAACTGTTCGTACCGTAGTGAATGATGTTTCACTACACATTGAGGCTGGCGAAACGCTGGCGCTGGTGGGTGAGTCAGGTTCTGGCAAAAGCGTTACCGCGCTGTCAATTTTACGTCTGCTCCCTTCCCCGCCGGTTGAATATCTCTCTGGCGATATCCGTTTTCATGGAGAATCGCTGCTTCATGCCAACGAGCAAACATTGCGTGGCGTGCGGGGAAATAAGATTGCCATGATTTTCCAGGAGCCGATGGTGTCATTAAACCCATTGCATACCCTGGAAAAACAGCTTTATGAAGTGCTTTCACTCCACCGCGGAATGCGTCGGGAAGCGGCTCGTGGCGAAATTCTTAACTGCCTTGATCGCGTCGGTATCCGTCAGGCGGCAAAACGGCTGACAGATTACCCGCAGCAGCTCTCCGGCGGCGAACGCCAGCGGGTGATGATTGCGATGGCGCTGTTAACGCGACCGGAATTATTAATTGCCGATGAACCAACCACCGCACTGGACGTCTCTGTCCAGGCGCAGATTTTGCAGCTTTTGCGCGAACTGCAAGGCGAGCTGAATATGGGCATGCTGTTTATTACTCATAACCTCAGCATTGTCAGAAAACTGGCCCACCGTGTGGCGGTAATGCAAAACGGTCGCTGTGTGGAGCAAAATAACGCCGTTACGCTCTTTGCCTCCCCTGAACATCCTTATACACAAAAGCTACTCAACAGCGAACCGTCAGGCGACCCGGTGCCGTTGCCAGAAGCGGCCTCAACGTTGCTTGATGTTGAACAGCTTCAGGTCGCCTTCCCCATTCGCAAAGGGCTCCTGAAGCGCGTCGTCGATCATAATGTGGTGGTGAAAAGCGTCAGTTTTACGCTACGGGCGGGTGAAACGCTGGGTTTAGTGGGCGAGTCCGGTTCCGGCAAAAGCACAACGGGGCTGGCGCTACTGCGGTTGATTAACTCTCAGGGCAGTATCGTCTTTGACGGTCAGCCATTGCAAAATTTAAATCGCCGCCAGCTGTTACCTATTCGCCATCGCATTCAGGTGGTATTTCAGGATCCAAACTCCTCGCTCAACCCACGACTCAACGTGTTGCAGATTATTGAGGAAGGCTTACGGGTTCACCAGCCGACGCTTTCTGCCGCACAACGCGAACAACAAGTGATAGCCGTGATGCATGAAGTGGGATTAGATCCTGAAACGCGCCACCGTTATCCGGCGGAGTTCTCGGGTGGTCAGCGGCAACGTATTGCGATTGCCAGAGCATTGATTCTTAAGCCTTCGCTGATCATTCTTGATGAACCGACATCATCACTCGACAAAACGGTACAGGCGCAAATATTGACGCTATTGAAATCATTGCAACAAAAGCATCAACTGGCCTATTTGTTTATCAGCCATGATTTGCACGTTGTCCGCGCGTTATGTCATCAGGTTATCGTGCTGCGACAGGGAGAAGTGGTGGAACAAGGATCGTGCGCGCGCGTGTTTGCCGCACCGCAGCAGGAGTATACGCGTCAGCTACTGGCGTTGAGCTGACGCTTAAAATGGATTGTAGTTTGAGAAAGGTTCGGCAATGGCCACACCAAAATTTTTCAGTCGGCATGTTGCAGCAAACTCGTCCTGGCGATTTACAAACAGGCAAGGCTCACCTTCACACTCCAGCACCGAACATGGAACTTCGATGTCGCTTAACGCCTGGCTTAGTTTGTACATCACCGACCATGCATTATCACCATCCGGGCTAAGCAATTTAAGCGCCACCAGGCTGTTGTCACCGCACGGTCCATTTTGCGGAATCGGTTCAACTTTCGAACCTGCGAAACCAGCAGACCAGCGAAAGTTCTGCGGCAGTCGATGGACAATTGAGAGTTGTAATGAAGTCACTTATTTTCCCCGGAAGCACACTTACTTCACAATTTATTTACATTAATTTTAACACATCATCAACAATCTGTCCTTCAACAGATCGTAAAGATTGATGCCTCGCCTGCGTGGCCGCTATTGTTCTGATTTAAATGATATCTGCGGGCGTGGTCACGTTTGCGGGGCTATATGTACCCGTTTCTGCGATCTAACTCAACCTTTTTAACTACAATGATGTGACTTTTTACATAAATTGAGTTTACATAAAATAAACATATATCGGGGGAATGATAGATTTGCGGTTGACATGCATCAACAAAGGAAGCCTTTTAGCTTCCCCGTTGTGCAATAGATCACCGTTTTTTCGGTCGACTGGCGTAAAGACAGAAGAGAATGGAACTGGTCGCACAGAAAGCAATGGACCAGATCATTGGCCATGCAGAGTTAAACGTCGCCAGCGAAAGCAGTGCGCCAACAATGGCGCCAATACCAAAACGGAAGGTTCCTGCCAGCGACGACGCAGTTCCCGCCATATGGGGGAACTCATCCAGAATGACCGCCATCGCGTTAGAAGACACCATCGATACGCAGCCCACAAACGCCGCAACGCCAACCACCAGCGACCAGAAACCCAGCCCCAGTAGCGCGCTGATAACCATCCACGCCGCCATAATAAATTGTATCCACAACCCCGAGCGGAACATATTTAACGCGCCAATACGGCGAACGAAGCGGCTGTTAAAGATGGTCATCACGAACAGGAAAACAATGTTTAGCGCAAAGTAATAACCAAAGTTTTCCGGCGCAACGTGGTTGATTTCAATGTAGACAAACGGTCCGGCGCTTAAGAACGAGAACATCCCGGCAAAGCTGAAACCACTGGCCAGCATATAACTCAGGACACGCTTATGGCGGAACAGCGCAGCAAAGTTACCGATAGTGGTACGAATGTGGAACGGTTGGCGACGCTCCGGCGGTAACGTTTCTTTGATCAGGAAGAAGATCATTGCCGAAGCCAGAATTGCCGCCACAGCGAGGATCCAGAAGATGTAATGCCAGCTCAACCACACCAGCACCCAACCGCCAACAATCGGTGCCATCAACGGTGCAATGGTGGTCACCAGCATGACAAACGACATCATCCGCGAGAACTCTTCTTTCGGGTAGATATCGCGCATCAAAGCGTTGATAACCACGCTGGCCGCAGCCGCCGCCAGACCGTGGAAGAAACGCATCACAATCAGCTGATCGATGGTTTGCGCCAGCGCGCACGCCACCGCCGCCGCGGCAAACACCAGCGTACCACCGAGGACAACCGGCTTGCGCCCGAAGCTATCCGCCATCGGCCCGTAGATTAACTGCCCCAACGCAAAACCCAGAATATAAGTACTCAGGGTCATCTGCGTGCTGCCCGCTGGCACACCAAACTGCGCTGAAATCACTGGCAGCGCGGGCAGATACATATCAATCGACAGCGGCATTAACATGGCCAAAAGGCCAAGGATAAAGACAATAGCAAACGACGAATGCTGTCGAGTGGTCACAACGGGCTCCTGAATAAAATGAAAGTGTTAACCGACGCTGGCAATTTCTTCTGCAGTTAATGGACGATATTCACCTGGGGCTAAATCTTCATCCAGAGTAATACCGCCAATGCGTTCACGATGCAGCTCAACCACGTGGTTACCCACGGCGGCGAACATACGTTTCACCTGATGATAACGCCCTTCACTGATGGTCAGACGGACCTGCGTAGGGGTAATCACTTCCAGCACCGCTGGCTTAGTGAGATCTTTTTCGTTATGCAGCTGTACGCCTTTGGCAAATTGCTCTGCCGTATCGTCAGCTACGGGTGATTCCAGCGTCACCAGATAGGTCTTCTCGCAATGATGACGCGGAGAAGTAATGCGATGCGACCACTGACCGTCGTCAGTCATCAGCACCAGACCGGTGGTATCAATATCCAACCGCCCCGCCGCGTGCAGTTTCCACGCCACAGGTTCATCCAGAAAATAGAGCACCGTTGGGTGATCCGGGTCATCAGTTGAGCAAACATAGCCCTGGGGCTTGTTGAGCATGAAATAACGCGGGCCGTGTTGCTGCGCCAGCGGATTGCCGTCATAAGCTACATCGTGCTCAGGGAGCAGTTTGAACGCTGCATTGCGGACGATTTCGCCATCGACGGTGACACGATTGCCGCGGATTTCACGCCCGGCAATAGCACGGCTAACACCGAGTTGCTGTGCGATAAATTTATCAAGTCGCATGTGTGTGATTTTGCCTGTAAAAACGGAGGTCGGGCATAGACCCGAAAATCAGAACTGTTGTCTGCCCAGTATAGCGGTCTAATAACTTCCCTCAAGGGAAAAAGATCCGTGGCATACTATTAGCAGATTAATCTACCTACGCTAAACCATGATTTTTACACTTCGTCCATACCAGCAAGAAGCCGTGGATGCCACGCTCAACCATTTTCGTCGTCATAAAACCCCTGCCGTTATCGTGCTGCCTACCGGAGCAGGTAAAAGCCTGGTGATTGCCGAACTGGCACGGCTGGCGCGTGGTCGTGTTCTGGTGCTGGCACACGTCAAAGAACTGGTGGCGCAGAACCATGCTAAATACCAGGCGTTGGGGCTGGAAGCCGATATTTTTGCCGCCGGGCTAAAACGCAAGGAGAGCCAAGGTAAAGTGGTATTTGGCAGCGTGCAATCGGTCGCCCGTAATCTTGATGCCTTTCAGGGTGAATTTTCGCTGTTGATTGTCGATGAATGCCACCGTATTGGTGACGACGAAGAGAGCCAGTATCAGCAAATCCTCACTCACCTGACAAAAGTGAATCCCCACTTACGCCTGCTGGGGCTGACTGCCACGCCTTTTCGACTGGGCAAAGGCTGGATTTATCAGTTCCATTATCACGGCATGGTACGCGGCGACGAGAAAGCCCTTTTCCGTGACTGCATTTATGAGCTACCGCTGCGTTATATGATTAAACACGGCTATCTGACGCCACCAGAACGGCTGGATATGCCGGTAGTGCAATACGATTTCAGCCGCTTGCAGGCACAGAGTAACGGGCTGTTCAGCGAAGCTGATCTCAACCGCGAGCTGAAAAAACAGCAACGCATTACACCGCACATCATCAGCCAGATTATGGAGTTCGCCGAAAAGCGTAAAGGGGTGATGATTTTCGCCGCGACGGTTGAACACGCAAAAGAGATTGTCGGTTTGCTACCCGCAGAAGATGCTGCACTGATTACTGGCGACACGCCCGGCGCTGAGCGCGATGTGTTAATTGAAGATTTTAAAGCCCAGCGTTTTCGCTATCTGGTCAACGTTGCGGTGCTGACCACCGGATTTGACGCCCCGCACGTCGATCTTATCGCCATTCTGCGCCCTACCGAATCAGTGAGCCTTTACCAACAAATTGTCGGGCGCGGTCTGCGTCTGGCGCCGGGTAAAACAGATTGCTTAATTCTCGATTATGCGGGCAATCCTCATGACCTCTACGCACCGGAAGTTGGTACACCGAAAGGCAAAAGTGACAACGTTCCGGTACAGGTTTTCTGCCCTGCCTGCGGTTTTGCCAACACCTTTTGGGGCAAAACTACCGCCGACGGGACATTGATTGAACACTTTGGTCGCCGCTGTCAGGGATGGTTTGAAGATGACGACGGTCATCGCGAACAGTGTGACTTCCGTTTCCGTTTTAAAAATTGTCCGCAATGTAACGCGGAAAACGATATTGCCGCTCGCCGTTGCCGCGAATGTGACACCATTCTGGTTGACCCGGATGATATGTTAAAAGCGGCGCTACGACTGAAAGACGCCCTGGTATTACGCTGTAGCGGCATGTCTTTGCAGCATGGGCACGATGAGAAAGGCGAATGGTTGAAAATCACCTATTACGATGAGGACGGCGCTGATGTGAGTGAGCGTTTCCGTCTGCAAACGCCCGCCCAGCGTACTGCCATCGAACAGCTTTTTATCCGCCCGCATACGCGTACACCGGGCATCCCGCTTCGCTGGATCACCGCTGCCGATATCCTCGCCCAGCAAGCGTTGCTGCGCCATCCGGATTTCGTCGTCGCACGAATGAAAGGCCAGTACTGGCAGGTGCGTGAAAAAATATTCGATTACGAAGGTCGTTTTCGGCGGGCGCACGAATTACGCGGTTAATGGTAGTTTTGATTGATGTATAAGGCGATTGAGTATAGAATCTCGCCCGCTTTTGCATACGCAAAGCAGATCACTTGCCTGTTGCTGGGTCGCCTGTAGCAGGAATCATTTAAGAGAGAAAGAAAATGTTTACTATCAACGCAGAAGTACGTAAAGAGCAGGGTAAGGGTGCGAGCCGCCGCCTGCGTGCCGCTAACAAGTTCCCGGCAATCATCTACGGTGGCAAAGAAGCGCCGCTGGCTATCGAGCTGGATCACGACAAAGTCATGAACATGCAAGCTAAAGCTGAATTCTACAGCGAAGTTCTGACCATCGTTGTTGACGGTAAAGAAATCAAAGTTAAAGCTCAGGACGTACAGCGTCATCCGTACAAACCGAAGCTGCAGCACATCGACTTCGTTCGCGCTTAATCGCTGAATAAGTTGAACAAAAGAAAACGGCCTTTACGGGCCGTTTTCTTTTTTAGCGACTGACAAATACCTGCACTACTTAATCTTCACATCAAACTGATGGCAGTTGTTGCAATAGAGTGGCTGTGGTTCCTTCTCATGTGACGTATGGCATACCGTACAGCGAATTTCCCCGCCATGAGAGTCATGGAAAGAAGCAACTCGTGTTTTACCCGACTCCGGATACTCTTTTAACACTGAGTTACCTTCTGAATCCTTCTTACCATAATAATAACGCTCACCAGGCGCATGGCAGCTAACGCACGTTGGCGTCATATTCTTGTTGGCTTTAACATCATCAACATGGCAGTTATTACATTCCAGACCAATGGTCTTGTGCATTTTCATGCCAACAATCTCTTGTGCACTGGCAGAAACCATACCGATAACGGTGCACATTACGCCAGCAAGAATGATTGTGACAATGTTCTTCAATAGCTTGTTCATTTGCCACCTCCCTGTGCCTGCATTCTGGTGCTTATAATATGTTTCGCTGCCATACGTCCCGACGTCAACGCAAAGCCAGAAGCCGATCCTTCAAGTACCAAATCATAGGAGCTGTCATACAGACCGCCCATATCCTGCCCGACAACATACAGACCCGGAATAATCTTCTCATTGGTATCGTAGACCTGCAGATCGCTGTTCATTTTCAAACCACCCAGCGTCAGGAAATAAGCCCGAATACCTTTCACGGCGTAATACGGTCCTTTATCCTGAAATTTAAACAGATGCTCTTTCTTGCGCCCCCAGTCAGGATCGAAACCTTCATCCGTATACTTGTTTACTTTCGCAATCGTCGCTTTCAGATTGTCTGCAGGAACATTGATCTGTTTTGCCAGATCGTCCAACGTTTCACCTTTAAACAACCACCCTTCTTTCATGCCGATCTCGATCGCCTGATCCAGCGCCTTCATCGGTTGCCCTGGCAACACAATGGCGTTAAACGGCGTGACCGGCCCTTCGTTAACCATCTTCTGACGCATTGCGTCATCCCAGACGGAATACATGACTCCGCCATTCATGGTGATAGCGTTATAAACGAGGGTAAAACTGGAACCGAGTGACTCATCAAAGAAACGCTCGCCTTGTCGGTTAATCCACAGGAATGGCTGGCTTAATGATGTTCTGGCCTGTTTTTGGTAATCCGCGCCATTAAACTGACGGATAGGAGGGTCTTGATCGACATATGGGCTATTGCCAGCAATGGTTTGCATCCCGGCAGTATCAGCGCCAATGTCTTGCCCCATTTTGATACCATCGCCTTCGCGTCCATCAATCAGGGGGCCACGTAGTTTGACCGGCACCATGTTTTTCTGATTCACATCGGTGATGTATTTTTCAATCATGTCACGGTTGTTGGCAAAACCACCGGTCGCCACAATCACACCTTTACCATAGGCAATGATTTTTTCCCCTGTTACGCTATTAACCGCTTCGACGCCAACGACATCACCGCTTTGTTTATCGCGAATAATCTTCTTAACAGGAGTTTCGGTGTAGATTTGACCACCGCCATCAAGGATCTTCTTGTAAAAGCTTTTAGTAACAGATGCACCGTTATGCTTATACATATGCCAGGTCCATAATGAATCTGACTGAGGATAAATGGTGGTTTTTAAGGTCGTAAACTCAACGCCATTACTGGCAACCCAATCAATGGTTTCGCCTGAGTTTTTCATTAATGCGTGCAATGCACTGGCATTGGCTCGCCAGTGATGGAAATCGATCGCCTTACCAAAGGCTTGATTCAGCGTGGCACCTTTCCCCTCTTTTTTCTGCATAAGGGTGCCAATGCCTAAACTGCCTTCAGGATAAACGCCTGCCCCTCCAAGGCTTGGTAGTTTTTCAAAAATAACAACCTTGGCTCCGCCCTGTACTGCAGTCAACCCTGCGGACATGCCAGAAAGCCCACCGCCAATAACAACAACATCTGTTTGGATTATTCTCTCACTAACTGGTTCGACGGATGGATTCGACAGATTGATATGCGGGATCTTATTCATATTTCTGTCAGCATAGGCGCTTAGGGAAAGCGCCGTTAATACCCCAGCTAATAAGAATCCCCTTTTTAGTTTCCTCATAACATGGTCCTTTTACATAAAAATTTAAATCAACATGAAACCCTTCTTGTTTTTATTTGAAACCAAACAGACATGACATTCATGTATTAATGACTAATGAACTACTGTTGCAACTGCTGGTAATTTATGTGCAATGCCGGCATGACAATCAATGCATGTTTTCCCTTCTTTAAGAGAAGCCTCATGGAACGGCGCCATAAATTTTTTCTGTAATTTAGAAATATCGTGGCAGTTTCTGCATTCCTGCGAATTGTTTGCTTTCATTCTTGCCCATTCCGCTTTTGCCATTTCGCCACGATGTGCATCGAATTTTTCAGCCGTATCAATTACGCCTGTCATATGACCCCAAACCTCTTTAACGGCGTGGGCTTTTCTGATCATCTTAGGGACAAATTCATCAGGAATATGGCAATCAGCACAAGCGACCTTCACGCCAGTACGATTACTGCCATGAATGGATTTTTTGAAGCTCTCGGTGAGGATGTTGTCTTTCATTTCATGACAACCCAGGCAAAAGCTGTCAGTGCTTGTGTTGTGAATGACCGTGTTCATGACGACAAATAAACAGCCACTGAATACAATGAGGGTAAAGATAAAACATACCAGTAACTTTCTGGTTAAAGAGAACGTTTTTTTTCGGTCGACAACACTTTTTTATCTTCAGGATTTTCTTGCTCCATGCGGTGAATCCTTAAAATCATTCATACGATTAATATAATGAGTCAAACACAACGGCAATAATATTGACATTAAAAATATATTTGCATTTTATATAGGCAAAGCAAATAACAAAATATAACACCAGGAAAACTCAATATAATTAAACAGAATGTTTTTTCCAGTGTTACAGCTCACAAAAAACGGCGGAAATAGTTACCAGACCGATTTATTATCGAATAAAGAGGAAGAGAAAAATATTTACTACAACACTTAATATGATAACAGAGAAAATATTTTCGAATGAAAGGTCAATCAGCAAGTTATCTTACTCACTGATTGACAAGAATTGTGATTACCCCGCAACTGTTTCTCCGAAAAGAAACATTCGCGTTGGAGATTTAGTTCCCGCCAGACGTCCGGCGCTGCAATTGATCGCGCAAATTCGGCGGCGTACCTTTAATGGTCAGCGTATCGGTCGCTGGATCCCAGAAGATGCGTTCACCTAACAGCATCGCATCAAAGTTAATGGTCAAGCCACCGCCGCTACCGGCAAACTTCGTCAATTGACGCAGCGTGCTGCGGTCTGCCGGGAAGCTCTCTTCCAGTTCGTAGCCTTTTTCAGCCGCAAACTCCGTGAAGCTCACTTCGCTGACGCCCGCCAACTCTTTTGACAGCGATTCCAGTTCGATCTCCTCGCCCGCCTGCAATTGCTCATTACAATAGCTATAAACTTGCTGGCGAACGTTCTGCCGTTCTGCTTTATCCAGTTGCGCTTCTGCGGTGAAGTCGTCGACTGCTTGCAACAGACCGCGGTTTTGCGCTTTGGCGTTCAACCCTTCGCTGGCACCGAGGAAATCCATAAAGAAATCGGCGACTTTGCGTCCTACTCGCCCTTTCAGGAAAGTCAGGTAGCGGGTCGATTCCGGATTGGTTTCCCACTCAGTTAAATCAATACGCGCCACAATATCCGCATGATTGATATCAAGATAATGGGTCGGGTTGATGTCGAGATTTTCGTTGACGCGCATACTGCTTAGATTGCTCAGCACGCAAATCAGCAAATACTCAACTGCCAGATAACGATAGTGGCAAAACAGGACGAAACCGCCATCAGCAAACGGATATTTTGCCAGTTCGTCACGCAGGCGACCGGTTGCCGCGCGGCTAAATGCCAGAAAGTCCTCTTCGCCCTGACGTTGCAAGCGCAGCGTCTGCGCCAGTTCACTCTCTTCGCTGAACAATCCGTAGGCTTTGTTCTTGGCGCTATAGACCCGATGCAGCTCTGCCACCATCTCAACGACGGTTTCCGTCGGTTCCAGCAATGAATCGCGCAACACCAGCTCAAGGTTCTGCTCATCACGCTTGATAAGCTGGTGCAGAGCAATCTGGTTGATATCCAGACTCATGATAAACTCTCCTTTAAGACCGGGCGGTATTCAACCACCACCGGTAAAGCGACGCAATAAAAGTTGGCGGCCATTTTACAGAAGGCTGCGTAAGGAGAATGATTGAAAGCATAAAAAAGCAGAAAAAAAACCGTTGCTACGGTAATATGTTGCACTTTCATCAACTAACTGATTTCGATTTATGCCACAAATTTCCCGCTACAGTGATGAACAGGTTGAACAATTGCTCGCAGAGCTGCTCAACGTACTGGAAAAACATAAGGCTCCGACCGACCTTTCCCTGATGGTGTTAGGCAACATGGTCACTAACCTTATCAATACCAGCATTGCCCCGCTCAACGCCAGGCAATTGCCAACTCTTTTGCCCGCGCTTTGCAGTCCTCGATCAACGAAGACAAAGCGCACTAAGGGAAACAGATAACAGGTTATGGTAACTCATCGTCAGCGCTACCGTGAAAAAGTCTCCCAGATGGTCAGCTGGGGGCACTGGTTTGCACTGTTCAACATTCTGCTCTCACTTGTCATTGGCAGTCGTTACCTGTTTATCGCCGACTGGCCGACAACGCTTGCGGGTCGTATTTATTCCTATGTAAGCATTATCGGCCACTTCAGCTTTCTGGTGTTCGCCACCTATTTGCTGATCCTCTTCCCGCTGACCTTTATCGTCGGCTCACAGAGGCTAATGAGGTTTTTGTCCGTCATTCTGGCCACTGTGGGAATGACGCTGTTACTGATCGACAGCGAAGTCTTTACCCGTTTCCATCTCCATCTTAATCCCATCGTCTGGCAGTTGGTTATCAATCCGGACGAGAATGAGATGGCGCGCGACTGGCAGCTAATGTTTATCAGCGTGCCAGTTATTTTATTGATTGAACTGGTGTTTGCGACGTGGAGCTGGCAAAAGCTGCGCAGTCTGACGCGTCGTCGACGCTTCGCCCGTCCGCTGGCCGCATTCTTATTTATCGCCTTTATCGCCTCACACATGGTGTATATCTGGGCCGATGCTAACTTCTATCGCCCTATCACCATGCAGCGCGCTAACCTGCCGCTTTCGTACCCAATGACGGCGCGACGTTTTCTTGAGAAGCATGGTCTGCTTGATGCGCAGGAGTATCAACGCCGTCTGATCGAGCAAGGCAATCCAGACGCTGTTTCCGTACAGTATCCGTTAAGCGAATTGCGCTACCGCGATATGGGCACCGGGCAAAATGTGTTGTTGATTACTGTCGATGGCCTGAACTACTCACGCTACGAGAAGCAGATGCCTGCACTGGCGGGTTTTGCCGAACAAAATATTTCGTTCACGCGCCATTTGAGTTCCGGCAACACCACCGACAACGGTATCTTTGGCTTGTTCTATGGTATCTCGCCAAGCTATATGGACGGTATTCTGTCGACCCGTACGCCTGCGGCGTTAATTACCGCGCTCAACCAGCAAGGCTATCAGTTGGGTTTATTCTCGTCAGATGGCTTTACCAGTCCGCTGTATCGCCAGGCATTGTTGTCAGACTTCTCGATGCCGAGCGTACATACACAATCCGATGAGCAGACCGCCACGCAGTGGATCAACTGGCTTGGCCGCTACGCGCAAGAAGATAACCGCTGGTTCTCTTGGGTATCTTTCAATGGCACCAATATTGACGACAGCAATCAGCAAGCATTTGCCCGGAAATATAGCCGCGCGGCAGGCAATGTTGATGACCAGATCAATCGCGTCCTGAATGCGTTACGTGAATCCGGGAAACTGGACAACACGGTGGTGATTATCACTGCTGGTCGCGGCATTCCGCTGAGCGAAGATGAAGAAACCTTTGACTGGTCACGTGGCCATCTTCAGGTGCCATTAGTCATTCACTGGCCAGGCACACCGGCACAGCGTATTAATGCCTTGACCGATCATACTGATCTTATGACCACGCTGATGCAACGCCTGCTACACGTCAGTACGCCTGCCAGCGAATACTCACAAGGTCAGGACTTGTTCAACCCTGAGCGCCGTCATTACTGGGTAACAGCCGCGGATAACGATACGCTGGCAATTACCACACCGAAAATGACGCTAGTACTGAACAATAACGGTAAATACCGCACTTACAACTTACGTGGTGAAAGAGTGAGAGACGAAAAACCACAGTTGAGTTTGTTATTGCAGGTGCTGACAGACGAGAAGCGTTTTATCGCTAACTGATTAATTATAAATCAGTTAGCAAAATATCTTACTTGCAATCGGTGTGGAAAACGGTAGTATAAGCAGCCACGAGTCGGCACGTAGCGCAGCCTGGTAGCGCACCGTCATGGGGTGTCGGGGGTCGGAGGTTCAAATCCTCTCGTGCCGACCAAAATCCCAAGAAAACCAACCGCAAAGGTTGGTTTTTTTATATCTACGTCATACCCCTTCTACCCACACTTACAGTTTTCACTACATGCCCATACATAAAATGGGGTAACATTCACGCGCCTGGTAGCGTAACCAACGCTACGCTCAAACATAATGATTCTAATAAAACCTCAGGAGACTACTATGCCTGAAGCAACGCCTTTTCAGGTGCTGATTGTGGATGATCATCCACTTATGCGACGCGGTGTTCGTCAGTTACTGGAGCTTGACCCTGGCTTTGAAGTGGTCGCCGAAGCAGGCGACGGCGCTAGTGCTATCGATCTGGCGAATAGACTGGATATCGACGTGATCTTGCTGGATCTCAATATGAAAGGTATGAGTGGCCTGGATACCCTCAATGCCTTGCGCAGGGATGGCGTTACCGCGCAAATTATAATCCTGACCGTTTCAGATGCCTCCAGCGATATCTTTGCATTGATAGACGCAGGCGCTGACGGTTATCTGTTGAAAGATAGCGATCCGGAAGTGTTGCTGGAAGCGATTCGCGCCGGAGCAAAAGGTAGCAAAGTCTTTAGTGAACGCGTCAGTCAGTACTTACGCGAGCGTGAAATGTTTGGCGCTGAAGAAGACCCCTTCAGCGTGCTAACGGAGCGTGAATTAGATGTTCTGCACGAACTGGCACAAGGACTGTCCAATAAGCAGATCGCTTCGGTACTGAATATTTCTGAGCAGACGGTAAAAGTCCATATCCGCAATCTGCTGCGTAAACTCAACGTCCGCTCACGCGTGGCGGCCACCATTCTGTTCCTGCAACAACGCGGGGCGCAATAAAAAAATAGCCCGATGGATTTACCATCGGGCTGATATTGATGACAAACGCAAAACTGCCTGATGCGCTACGCTTATCAGGCCTACGCGGATCGAGCAATGTATTGAATTCGCACGATTTTGTAGGTCGGATAAAGCGTTTACGCCGCATCCGGCATAAACAAAGCGCACTTTGTTATCAATCTGGCCCCGATGGCATCACCATCGGGCTTCTTCTTATTTACTTTCGTGTGGTGATAAATGCTGCATCGCCTGCGCGATACTGCGTTCAATCACCGCACGGCGAGTATCGTTGGCAGGTAAGAGTTTCAACATCATCTCCCACGCAGCAACGGCTTCGCCAAATCGCTGCTGCTCAAAGGCATTAAACGCATACATACTTAACACACGAATATTGCTGTGGTCCGTTCTTACCAACTGGCGTAGCAGTTCGCCGCCGAGGCGGTTGTCGCTGGGATCAGATGAACGTGTCAACGCTTCCGCGTAACCCAGTGCGGCATCACTGTTCTTCGGATCGAGGCGATACGCAGTGGCGTATGCATCGGTCGCGATACTGGCGTTACCCAGCGCCATCCCAACACGGCCCAACATAATCCAGCCTTCTATATCTCCCGGATTTTTTTGCAGTTGAGTACGCATTCCAAGTGCAAGGCGCGACATCTCTTCTTCGTTGAGCGGATCGGCTTTCGGATCCAGCGCCCTGTCCAGCAATGCCGGAGCCTGCGCCGTGGCCTGCTGCCAGATTTTTACCTGCTGATAATTGCCAGTCTGGTAGTAGCCGACACCTGCCACAATCAACGCCACAACAATACCCGGCAGGTAAACAGCAAATCCGGCACGCTTACCTTCAGGCACGCTTTGTTCAGGAAACTCCTCCACTGCCAGCCGTACACGCCGCCGCGAGCGGGCATAAATAACCCAACCGCCGATACCAATAGCTACCACTGGCAGCACCCACAGCAAGACGGTCAGCGGCGTTAACGGCGGATCGTAAGTGACGAAGTTGCCGTAACGCGCCACCATATAATCGACAATCTCCTGCTTGCTTTTACCTTCCTGCATCAGTTCGTACACTTTCTGGCGCAGGTCGGTCGCAATCATCGAGTTAGAATCGGCAATGCTGTTGTTCTGGCATTTCGGGCAGCGTAGTTCTTCAGTGAGTTGGCGAAACTGCTGTTCCTGCGCTTCATCCTTAAACTGCAACACATCGATGGTCGCCAGCGCTGAACCGGAGATCATCAGCATCAGCACACCCAATAAAAACCTCATTGTGCGGCCTCCTTACTGTATTTCTCCCACAGCGGCTTGATCTCTTCTTCCCAGACGCGAGGATTGAGATCGCCCGCATGGCGATAGCGAATGATGCCGTTGCCGTCAATAAGGAACGTTTCCGGCGCGCCATAGACACCGAGATCCAGCCCTAACATGCCGTCGCCATCAAACAGGCTTAGCGCGTAAGGATTGCCCAGCTCTTTCAGCCAGCTGATTGCCTTCTGGCGATCGTCTTTATAGTTCATGCCGACCACGCGAATGCCCTGCGCAGAAAGCTGATTCAGATATTGATGTTCCGCACGGCAGGTCGGACACCAGGTCGCCCAGACGTTAAGCAGCACCGGTTTGCCCTGAGTCAGCACATCCGCCTGATAAAACTGCCCCGGATTGTCCAGTGATTCGAGGCGAAATTTCGGCACAGGCTTGCCAATGAGCGCCGATTCCAGATTGGTCGGATCATCCCCTTCGGCATTACGCGCCAGCTGCCACAGCAGCGCCGCGGCAATCGCCAGGAAGATAATCAACGGAATTAACAATACTTTGCGCTTCATACAGCCTCCGGCGCAGTTTTTTGCGGACTCACGCGCTTACGATAGCGAGGATCAAACAGACACAGCAGTCCGCCCAATGCCATCATCAGCCCGCCCGCCCAAATCCAGCGAACAAACGGTTTGTAGTAAAGGCGCACAGCCCACGCGCCGTTTTCCAGCTCTTCACCGAGCGCGGCGTACAGATCACGAGTGATGCCGCCGTCAATCGCCGCTTCGGTCATCATCGACCCGGCAGTGTTGTAATAACGTTTTTCCGCATACAGCACCGTTTCCGGCTTGCCATCTCGCGTTACGCCGATAGTCGCCACACCGCCGCGCCAGTTCGGGCCAGTCACCTCTTTGACATCACGGAAGGTGAAGCGATATTCATGAATATCGACGCTATCGCCGGGCTTCATGCGCACATCACGCTCGACGCTATAGTTCTGGCTAAAGGCAATGCCAACAATTGTTACCGCCAGCCCCAGGTGAGCCGCCACCATCCCCCAATAACTGAAGGTGGTTTTCGTGCCGCGTGAAATACGCAGCGCAGCTCCGCAATTGCCAGCACCGCAATCCAGCAGGCCATTGCCAGGCCGAGCACCGTCATCGCCACAACTTTGCTCTCAAACAGCCACGGCAACAGCAGAGACAGCACCAGCGTAGAGATGAAGGCGATAATCAATAAATTGCGGATTTTACGCGGTCGGTCGCGCCCCCAGCGCACCAGCGGACCAATGCCCAGCACCAGTGCAAATGGCACCATCAGCCAGGTAAACATGCTGTTGAAGAACGGTTCGCCAATCGAAATACTGCCCAGTCCCAGTTGCTTGTGCACCAGCGGTAGCAGCGTCCCCAGCAATACCACCAGCATCGCGGCGACCAGCAAAACGTTGTTCGCTAGCAGCAAAGATTCCCGCGACCACAGCGCATTGTTTACGCATGAGCGAACTTTGTGTCCACGCGCGGCAAACAGCAGCAGCGAACCGCCAATCACCAGCACCATAAAGGCGAGGATAAACATACCGCGCGCCGGATCAGACGCAAACGCGTGTACCGATACCAGCACGCCAGAACGCACCAGGAAAGTCCCCAGCAGACACAGCGAGAAGGCACTGATTGCCAGCAGTAATGTCCACGCTTTGAAGCTGGCGCGTTGTTCAGTGACCGCCAGCGAGTGCATCAGCGCAGTCCCCACCAGCCACGGCATAAACGAGGCATTTTCTACCGGATCCCAGAACCACCAACCGCCCCAGCCGAGTTCGTAATAGGCCCACGCGGAACCGAGTACGATACCGAGCGTCAGGAAGATCCACGCTGCCAGCGTCCACGGACGAGTAAAACGCGCATAAGTGCTGTCCAGACGCCCACTCAGCAAAGAAGCAATAGCAAAAGCAAACGCCACCGAGAAACCAACGTACCCCATATAAAGCAGAGGCGGATGGAAGATCAGCCCCGGATCCTGCAACAACGGGTTAAGGTCGCGCCCTTCAATCGGGAAGTTCGGCAATGTGCGTGAGAACGGGTTAGAGGTAAAGAGAATGAACAGCAAAAAGCCGACGCTGACCATCCCCATTACCGCCAGTACGCGCGCCACAATATCCAGCGGAATACGCTGGCTAAAAATCGCTACCGCAAACGTCCAGCCGCTCATTAGCAGCACCCACAGCAGTAGCGAACCTTCATGCGCCCCCCACGTGGCCGCCACGCGATACCACACCGGAAGCTGGGTATTGGAGTTACTGGCAACATAGGTGACGGTGAAGTCGTTTACCACGAAGGCGTTAACCAGCACCAGAAACGCGCCAGCCACGCACATAAACAGCAGCCAGGCAAACAGCCGGGAGGAGGCCATCATCCGCGCATCTCCACGCGCCACACCCCATAGCGGATAAACAGACAGCAAAAGTGCAATCCCTAACGCCAGGCACAGCAGTCCGTTACCAATTTCTGGCATCATGATGCGGGATCCTTATAAGCACTTGCCGGGCGACGATGGTTAGCATCCATCGCCTTTTCAACTTCTGGCGGCGTGTAATTTTCGTCGTGTTTCGCCAGTACTTCTTTCGCGAGGATATGATTGCCTTTTTCCAGCTCGCCCTGAACCACAACGCCCTGCCCTTCACGGAACAGGTCCGGCAAAATGCCTTCGTAAGAGACATCCACTGAGCCTTCAGCATCGTAAATGGTAAACGTCACTTTCAGTGAGTCAGGATCGCGCTGCACGCTACCCGGCATCACCATCCCGCCCACGCGCAGACGCTGACCAACTTCCGGCATCTGCTGCGTTTCACGCTTACCGTAGAGAATTTCTCCCGGTGTATAGAAAAGATCGATATTAGAGCGCAGCGCATACAGCACCAGACCGATGGTCAGCGCCAAACCTGCCAACACGGCGCAGGCAATCCACAAGCGGTTTTTACGGCGAATATTCATGCAGCCTCCTGCTGTTGCGCAGCACGTAAACGCGCCTCACGCGCCCGCTGCTGCGCCACGCCACGCAGAATTGCGCGATGCTGCATCACCGAGTGCACGACCAAAGCCACCAGCGGAATAACGGTCATCACCACCGCCAGCCAGACAAAAAAGGCGTAACCGCCCATTGCGAAAAATTCATTCCAGGAAGCAAATGCAGGGGTCATTTACGGCCTCTTTTCAGTATCAGTTCACTCACCCACGGACGGCGTTTTTCCATCAGCAAAATCAAATTGCGCATCCGCATTAGCGTCAGCGTGGCAGAAAGCAGCAGGAAGCCAAAAATCGACCAGCGCAGCGGCGAACGCATTGCCGGATCGATACTTTGCTGCATCCGCGTTGATCCCTGATGTAGGGTGTTCCACCACTCCACGGAATAATGAATTATCGGCAGGTTCACCACGCCAATTAGCACCAGAATACCTGCCGCACGGCCCGCCAGACGGCGGTCGTCGAAGGCGTGCCACAGGGCAATCACACCAACATACAAAAACAGCAGCACCAGTTCAGAAGTCAGACGCGCGTCCCACACCCACCAGGTGCCCCACATCGGTTTTCCCCATGCAGAGCCAGTAACCAGGGCAATAAAAGTAAATACCGCGCCAATAGGCGCCATCGCCGCGACCGCCAGGTTAGCCATTTTCATCTGCCAGACAAGACCGATGAACGCCGCTACCGCCATCGAGGCATAAATACCCATCGACCAGATTGCCGCTGGCACATGTAGATAAATAATGCGATAGCTATTTCCTTGCTGATAATCAGCCGGAGCAAAGCCGAATCCCCAGATCCAGCCGACGGTGAGCACGACCACACTGGCGATTGCCAGCCACGGTATAAACCAGCCACAGATTTGATATAACCGTGGAGGGATCGCCAGTTGATGTAGTGTTTTCCACATAGTTTCGATACCAGACTCGAACAAAAATCAGTAATCCAGCGTTATTGAATGCTGATTCGTAACGCTGCCGCCGTCGCAAAAGGACTTAATGTCGCGGTGCCAGCCAGCAACGCGCCTAAAATTGCCAGATACCCGTCCACGGGCAAATGCATCGAAGCCGCGTCCATCGCAGCAGTGGCAAAGATGAGTAAGGGGATGGTGAGTGGTAACACGAGAATACTGAGTAGCACTCCACCGCGCTTAAGTCCGACCGTCAGCGCCACGCCTGGCGCACCAAGAAAGCCAAGCGTGGGGGTTCCCAACAACAGCGTAAGCGCCATCACTTGCCAACCGTACACGTCCATTCCCAGTAGCAATGCCACCAGTGGTGAGAGAATGAGCAGGGGCAAACCTGTCACCATCCAGTGCGCCATCACCTTCGCCAGCACAACGGCGGGCAAGGGTAATGGCAACAACATCAGTTGTTCAAGACTGCCGTCCTGCAAATCGTCACGAAACAGTCGCTCCAGCGCCAGCAAAGAGGAAAGCAGCGCCGCCACCCAGATAATGCCCGGTGCAATCCTCGCCAGCAATTGCGGCTCCGGACCGATACTAAGTGGAAAAAGGGTAATAACAATCAGGAAGAACCACAGCGGGTTAGCGATTTCGGCGCTATGGCGAAACGCCACGCGCAGCTCAAGACGGAAAATGCGCCAGAACATCATGCGCCCCTTGTATGCGTCAGAGAAATGCGGCGGATTTTACTTTCAGCAACGTTGAGCGGCTGGTGGGTGGTCAGAATCACAATTCCCCCCTGCTCCGTATGCTGCGCCATGCGCTGGGTCAGACGATCGACGCCGTTGACGTCAATCGCGGTAAAAGGTTCGTCGAGGATCCACAACGTAGCGCGGGTCAGCCATAATCGCGCCAGCGCGACGCGGCGTTGTTGCCCGGCAGAGAGCTGGTTTACGGGAATATCTTCGAATCCGGCAAGCCCGGCCTGCGCCAGGGCGTCCAGACATTGTGCGGTATCACCATCGCGATGATAAAAGTGCAGATTTTCTAACGCCGTCAGCCGGGTTTTAATCCCCGGCTGATGGCCTATCCATAACAGGTTTTGATGGTAGCTGTCGCGTACCTGATGCAAGGGCTGCCCTTGCCAGAGAACCTCACCGGCGTCAGGGCGAGACAACCCAGTCAGCAGACGAAGAAGCGTTGTCTTCCCCGCACCGTTGCTGCCGGTGATTTGTACCCACTCTCCTGCGTTCAGCGTAAATGACAAACCACTAAACAAGGTTCGTTCATCCCGCTCGCAGAGCAATTCTCTGGCTTCAAGCATCCCCACGCAATGACATCCTGTTAAAAACCTGGTTCGACTTCACGCATATCGGGTAGCTTGTGCGCGATCCCTTTATGGCAGTCAATACAGGTTTGCCCATCTTTCACCGCTTGATCGTGCATCTTCGCGGCAACACCTTTCTGGGCGGTTAAATCCATAAACTCGAAGTTGTGACAGTTACGGCACTCCTGCGAATTGTTGTCCTTCATTCGCCGCCACTCATTCTGTGCCATAGTCAGGCGATGAGCTTCGAATTTCTGCGGCGTGTCAATAACGCCCAGAATTTTACCATACAGCTCTTTACTTGCTTTGAGCTTGCGTATCATTTTCGGCACAAACTCGTGCGGAACGTGACAATCCGGACAAGTCGCACGAACGCCGCTACGGTTGTTGTAATGCACGGAATCCATGTATTCCTGATACACCGTGTTGCGCATTTCGTGGCAGCTAATGCAAAACTCTTCAGTGTTAGCTTTTTCCATCCCGGTGTTAAAGCCGCCCCAGAAGACGATGCCGCCAACAAAGCCGATCAACAGCAGCGTCCCCAGCGCCAGACGGCTGGGGGTACGCCACCATTTCCACAGGCGCTTAATCAGACCAGGCTTACGGTCAGAATTTCCCATAATAACCTCTTATTTCCCGTAACCTTTTGATGGGGTAAAGGTATTCCCCACGATTGGCGCGGTATCGGCCTGCGGTACGTGACATTGCAGACAGAAATAACGACGCGGAGCCACTTCTGCGCCCACTTTGCCGTCGCTGTCCATAAAGTGAGTAGGACTGATGCGCGGTGCGCCAGTGGTGCGATAGCTTTCAACACCGTGGCACTGTAAGCAGCGGTTGGTATTGGTCGTTACCTGATAACCTTCAACGCTATGCGGGATCATTGGCGGCTGATTCACATAGTTCAGCGGCATCCGATCCTGCTCTTTTGGCATCCGAATGGCCCCTTCCTGCGTCCCGGATACTTCCGGCGACTGGCTAAAATCGACGCCATTTGCCGCCCAAACCGCGCCGCTCACCACCAGGGCCAGCATCGCCGTCCATTGACACAGCGCTTTCTTCAGGTCATGGCTTTTCATGATTTCGCTCCCGAACTCCATCGTGTAGTTATTGTAAATACATCCTCAGAACAGACATCCACGCAGCGACCGCATGTCATGCAATCGCGGCTGGTGACCTGCACCGGGCTTTGTTCATCCAGCACCGGGGCACGTAGCACATGCGGTTCCGGGCAAACATGAAAACAATCCATACAGCGGTTACATTTCTGTCGATCGGTGGCCGCAACGGTGACAACACCTTTGCTACCCAACACGCCATACAGCGCGCCGACCGGACAAATATGGCCGCACCAGCCGTGTTCAACGACCAGTAGATCAAATAAAAACAGCGCGAGAATAAGCAGCGCGCCGCTGCCGAATCCCATTACCAGGCTACGCCCCATCAGAGATACGGGGTTGATCCATTCCCAGATGAGCGAGCCAGTTAAGGCGGATCCCACCAGAATGACCACCAACAGCACGTAGCGAATGTGGCGAGGGATCGTCGCAGACTGATTGAGATCAAATCGTCTGCGTAACCAGTTTGCTAAATCGGTAATCGGGTTCAGCGGGCAGACCCAGCTGCAAAATAATCGCTTTCCTGCCAGGGCGTAGAGCACGGTGATAATCACCGCACCGATCAGCGCCACCGTGGCAGGCAGATGACCGCTGGCAAGGCTTTGCAGCGTCATCAGCGGATCGGTCAGCGGAACGGTGTCGAATAACAGGCTACTGCTGTAGTTGCCATGTAAGATCCACACACCAAACCACGGGCCGCTCAAAAACATCCCCAGCACGAAGAACTGACAAAGGCGACGTAACACCAGCCAACGGTGACTGCGCCACCAGCCTTTTTTCTCCAGCGCCTCGCGCCCGGCGTCACGTTTACGATTTGCCATTGTTCCCCTCCAGCCAGCCGAAGCGGTAATGGTGACCTAACTCCCCTTTCGCCAGTGACAGCGGTAACACCTTGATTGCCGGTTGTTCCAGCACACACACCTTTTCGCACTTACCGCAGCCAGTACAGGCGTCGCTGTGAACCGTCGGCAGAAAACGGGCGTGCTTACCGGTACGCGTGTTGCGCTCCAGCTCCAGGGTGATTGCCTCATCAATTTTCGGGCATTCGCGATAACAAACATCACAGCGCAGCCCCTGAAAGTTGAGACAGTTTTCCTGGTCCACCAACACCGCCAGCCCCATCCGCGCGTCGTCGATCGATTCGATCTCACGATCCAGCGCGCCGCTGGGGCATACTTTGGCACACGGGACGTCCTCACACATTTCGCAAGGAATATCCCGTGCGACAAAATATGGCGTGCCCGCCGACAGACCAGAGGCCAGCGTCGCCAGTTTTAAGGTGTCGTAAGGGCAAGCCTGAACACACTGACCGCAACGCACACAGGCACTGGCAAAGGCGTTCTCGTTTATGGCTCCGGGCGGGCGCAACCGCACGCCAGATGCGCGTGCGGTTTGCTGTTGTAACCCCAGCGCCACACCCACGGCAGCCAGACCGCCTGCTGTGCGAACAACATCGCGCAGAAAGCGGCGGCGACCATTTTGAGGTTTCGCTGACCGGGACATAATGGCTTACACCTTCTCCAGTTTGACCGCGCACTTCTTGAAGTCCGTCTCTTTCGAGAGCGGATCGGTCGCGTCCAGCGTCAGTTTGTTAACCAGCTGTGCGGCGTCGAAGAACGGCATGTACACCAGGCCCTGCGGCGGACGGTTACGACCGCGCGTTTCGACAATCGAGATCACTTCGCCACGGCGAGAAACCACTTTCACTTTGTCGCCACGACGCAGATCGCGCGCTTTCGCATCCAGCGGGTGAATAAACAGGACCGCTTCCGGGAAGGCGCGGTGCAGTTCCGGTACACGGCGAGTCATACTGCCGGTGTGCCAGTGCTCCAGAACGCGTCCGGTAGAGAGCCACAGGTCGTACTCTTCATCCGGTGCTTCCGCCGCCGGTTCGAACGGCAGCGCGAAGATCACCGCTTTGCCATCCGGTTTACCGTAGAACTTATAGCCTTCGCCCGCTTTCACGTACGGGTCGTTACCTTCGCTGTAACGCCACTGCGTTTCTTTACCGTTCACCACCGGCCAGCGCAGACCGCGCGCTTTGTGGTAGTCATCGAACGGCGCGAGATCGTGACCGTGACCGCGACCAAACCATGCGTACTCTTCGAACAGCCCTTTTTGCAGATAGAAGCCCAGCTCGCGGGATTCATCGTTCAGCTGATCTTCCGCCAGTTCGGATACCGGAAATTTGCTCACTTCGGGGGTGGCATACAGAACTTCGTACAGCGTTTTGCCACGCAGTTCCGGTTTCTTCGCCAGCAGCTCTTCCGGCCATACTTCTTCAGTTTTGAAGCGGCGGGAGAACTGGACTAACTGCCAGAGATCCGATTTCGCTTCACCCGGTGCCTGCACCTGCTGACGCCAGAACTGAGTACGGCGTTCGGCGTTACCGTAAGCGCCCTCTTTCTCTACCCACATTGCGGTCGGCAGGATCAAGTCGGCGGCCAGCGCACTGACTGTCGGATACGGATCGGAGACGATGATAAAGTTGCGCGGATCGCGCCAGCCCGGCATACGCTCCTCATTAATATTCGGCCCGGCCTGCATGTTGTTGGTACACATGGTCCAGTAAACATTCAGCTTGCCGTCTTTCAGCGCACGGTCTTGTGCCACCGCGTGCAGACCGATTTTCGCCGGAATGGTGCCGCTCGGGATATTCCACTTCTTCTCGCAGATATCACGATGTTTCTCGTTAGTCACCACCATGTCCGCAGGCAGACGGTGAGCAAAGGTGCCCACTTCACGCGCAGTACCACACGCGGAAGGCTGCCCGGTCAGGGAGAACGGACCGCAACCCGGCTGGGAAATTTTGCCGGTCAGCAAGTGCAGGTTGTAGACCAGGTTGTTGGCCCACACGCCACGAGTATGCTGGTTGAAGCCCATCGTCCAGTAGGAGATGACTTTCTTGTTCGGATCGGCATACAGCTGCGCCAGTTGTTCTAACTGGTCTTTCGGCACGCCGGTCATTTCGGCGGTTTTTTCCAGCGTATATTCGGCAACGAAGGCTTTGTAATCTTCGAAGCTCATCGGTTCGGAGGCGTCAGAACCCGGATTCTTCGCTGCTTTTTCCAGCGGATGGGTCGGACGTAAACCGTAGCCGATGTCCGTCGCCCCTTTGCGCAGGTTAACGTGCTTGCTGAAGAAGTCCTGATTTATCGCATTGTTTTGAATGATATAGTTGGCGATGTAGTTCAGGATCACCAGGTCAGATTGCGGCGTAAAGATGATGCCGTTATCCGCCAGCTCGAAGCTACGATGCTGGTAGGTAGAAAGCACCGCCACGGTGACGTTCTGGTTAGAGAGACGACGGTTAGTGATGCGCGACCAAAGAATCGGGTGCATCTCCGCCATGTTCGCGCCCCACAGCACAAACGCGTCAGCCTGTTCGATATCGTCATAGCAGCCCATCGGCTCATCCATACCAAAGGTACGCATAAAGCCAACCACCGCCGACGCCATACAGTGACGCGCGTTCGGGTCGATGTTGTTCGAGCGGAAGCCCGCTTTAAACAGCTTGGACGCAGCATAACCTTCCCAGATAGTCCACTGACCAGAACCGAACATACCGATCGATTCCGGCCCTTTTTCTTTCAGGGCGGTTTTGAATTTCTCTTCCATCACATCGAAGGCCTGATCCCAGGTGATTGGGGTAAATTCGCCTTCTTTGTCATATTTACCGTTTTTCATACGCAGAAGCGGCTGCGTCAAACGGTCTTTACCGTACATGATTTTGGGCAGGAAATAGCCCTTAATGCAGTTCAGACCACGGTTAACCGGTGCATCCGGGTCGCCCTGACAGGCCACCACACGCCCCTGCTGCGTTCCGACCAGAACGCCGCAACCGGTACCGCAGAAACGGCACGGCGCTTTATCCCATTTGATGGCTTCCTGCTGACCAACAACGGCGCGGGCAACGCCCGGCACGCTGAGACCGGCAGCCGCCGCAGCGGCCGCAACGGCGTTAGCTTTCATAAAGCTACGACGACTGAGTTTCATGGTGTTTCCTCACCTTGCTCTTCCTGCTGGTGATAAACCAGCGACACCGCCAGCACGCCCTCTACGTTGCGTACTGACTCAATGGTTTGGATCAGCGTTTCGCTGTCTTCTGCTTCCACCACCACAATCAACTGACCGCTTGGCGCGTCGCTGACAGCGACTTCACAGCCGGGAAAGGCGCTCAGTTGGGTGCTGATGTCTGAAATTCGTTCGCTTTTGGCCTGAACGACCAGGCTGCAAACTTGCCAGTTAGTGTGCATGGAGATACTCCGCAGTTATGGCTGATACCGGACAGCTGGCTGCACATGCTCCACATCCGTTGCAAAGTTGGCTATTAAGTTGCGGCTGGTAGATCCCGGAGAGCGTCGGGCGAAAGATAATTGCCATTGGCTCACAGCTATCCTGACAGCGGCGGCATTCAACTGACTGATACGCCAGGCACGCGTCCCCAATGGTGAACTGCAAATCCCAGGCCCTGGTGTGGCGCGGAGAAAATAGCGATTCGGGGCAAGCCTGCGCGCAGGCGTAACAGAAGCTGCACTCGTTATTTTTGAAATTAACGCTCGGATAGCCACCCGCGCCGCGTTGCAGAATGTTGTTTTCACAAGCATTAATACAGGCATCGCAGCGGGTGCAATGGGTCAGAAAATGAGATTCATCACCGGACCAGGGCGGACGGATACCGTTACTGGCTTTGCGCCAGCGACCAGTGAGTATGCCCCGACGGGATGCATCAATCTTCACATTGACCTTCCATCATTAACGCGCTCTGAAAATTGAGAGCGACCAAAGAAACCGCGTAATTAATAAGCCATTTTTATAGGCGCTAAGATATTAAAGGATGTGTCAAAGATGCATACCCCGATCGGGGTAAAACCTGTAGCAGGATCAAAAGAGTGGCGGGAAGGCTGGCAAAAATGGGCTTTTATTCACATTTCAAACGGTTATAAACAATTTTACATAGCGATAAATTCACCAAAGATATTTATCCAGCCTTCGCCATCCATCAGCATATAACTCCAAAAGAGAAGGTAAAGTTGTCTGAATATTCTATGCATTATTCATAAAGCAAATTAATAAATCTGATGAATATGTTAACCTTCAGCGACATCATCGGTGAAAACCTATAAATGAAGAAGGAAAGCAAAAATGAAGACTATTCTACCTGCAGTATTGTTTGCCGCTTTCGCCACAACTTCAGCCTGGGCGGCAGAAAGCGTCCAGCCACTGGAAAAAATCGCCCCTTATCCGCAAGCTGAAAAAGGGATGAAGCGTCAGGTGATTCAGTTAACTCCGCAAGAAGATGAATCTACCCTGAAAGTAGAACTGTTAATCGGTCAGACGCTGGAAGTTGACTGCAATTTGCATCGTCTCGGCGGAAAACTGGAAAGCAAAACGCTGGAAGGCTGGGGCTATGATTATTATGTCTTTGATAAAGTTAGCTCCCCGGTTTCCACGATGATGGCCTGCCCGGATGGCAAAAAAGAGAAGAAATTTGTCACCGCGTATCTGGGCGATACCGGAATGCTGCGTTACAACAGCAAGCTGCCGATCGTGGTGTATACGCCAGACAATGTAGATGTGAAGTACCGCATCTGGAAGGCGGAAGAGAAGATTGACAACGCGGTAGTTCGCTAAACACAGCGTACCGCCCATCGGTCGGATAAGGCGGTTACACCGCATCCGACATCTAACGCCCGAGTCGGTTGCCTGATGCGACGCTGACGCGTCTTATCAGGCCTACGCCGCTACGCCGTTGTGAAGTGCAGCACCTCGTAGGTCGGATAAGGTGGTCACGCCGCATCCGACATTTGACGCCCAAGCCGGGTGCCTGATGCGACGCTGGCGCGTCTTATCAGGCCTACACCACATCCGGCATACCATGCCGGATGTGGCACATCATTACAACGCAATATCCGCCACTTCTTTTTGAACGGGTTGCGGTTTCAACTGCGGTTTCGGCGTACTGTCTGCCGCCTGCGGCTTGTCGTATTTCAGCCCCAGCACTTCGCTGGTGTACTGCAACTCACGTTCCGTTGCTGCCACATCACCATTCAGCTTACGTCCATAAGACGGAACGATCGCTTTCAGCGTGGCCTGCCATTGCGGGCTGGAAACGCGATCGCCAAATACTTTTTCCAGCAGGTTCAACATAATCGGTGCGGCGGTTGACGCCCCCGGCGATGCCCCCAGCAGCGCGGCAATGGTTCCTTGCTGGTCACTGACCACTTCTGTTCCCAGACGCAGTACGCCACCTTTCTCGGCATCACGCTTGATAATCTGTACGCGCTGCCCCGCTTGCCACAAACGCCAGTCCTCTTTTTTCGCCTGTGGATAGTATTCTTTCAACGCTGCAAAACGATCCTCTTCACTCAACATCACCTGACTCACCAGATATTTCACCAGATCGAAATTATCCAGCCCAACGTGCATCATCGGCATCACGTTTGACGTTGTGGTGGAACTCATCAGATCCCACAGCGAACCGTTTTTGAGGAATTTGGTTGAGAAAGTAGCAAATGGCCCGAAAAGCACCACGCGTTTACCATCCAGAACTCGGGTGTCAATATGCGGAACAGACATCGGCGGTGCACCCACGGAGGCTTTACCGTAGACCTTCGCCAGATGACGGTTAACCACGTCAGGGTTTTCCGAGACGAGAAACTGCCCCCCCACCGGGAAACCAGCGTACTCTTTCGCTTCCGGGATACCGGATTCTTGCAAAAGCTTCAGCGCCGCACCGCCCGCGCCGATAAAAACAAATTTCGCGCGGATGTTCTGTACAGTGCCATTTTTCAGATCGGCAATGGTGACGGTCCAGGTGTTGTCGTCATTACGTTTGAGGCCGCGGACTTCGCTACTGAGTTGCAGCGAGAAGTTAGATTTTTTCTGCAAGGAAGCAATTAATTGGCGAGTGATTTCACCATAGTTTACATCGGTGCCGATTTCTGTACGTGTCGCTGCCACTTTCTGCTGCGGATCGCGTCCTTCCATCACGAGTGGCGCCCACTCTTTGATTTGCGCGTGATCTTCGGAGTAACGCATACCGCGGAACAACGAACTTTGTTGCAAGGCCGCGTAACGGGCGCGCAGGAAGTTGACGTTATCTTCGCCCCAGACAAAGCTCATATGCGGAACGGTATTGATAAATGAACGCGGAGTACGCAGCACACCGCGCTCGACCTGGTGCGCCCAGAACTGGCGGGAAATCTGGAATGCTTCGTTAATGGCGACTGCTTTTTCGATACTGATGCTACCATCGGCGTTTTGCGGGGTGTAGTTCAGTTCCATCAACGCAGAATGCCCGGTTCCGGCGTTGTTCCAGCCGTTCGAACTCTCCTGCGCGACACCCTCCAGGCGCTCCACCATGGTCATCGACCATTCAGGCTCCAGCTCCCGTAAATAGGTCCCCAACGTGGCGCTCATAATGCCGCCGCCAATCAACAGTACATCAGTTTCCTGCTCCTCGGACGCTTTCGCTTTTGCCGCCATCGAAACGGCATTAAGCCCCACGGCCATCGAGAAGAGCATGGCAGTCACTTTTTTCATCTTGTTAATGCCTTACTTTTAGTCGCTTTATTGCAGGTGAGATTTGCGCGGCATCAACGGTAACACTTAAGTAACAACATTTAAATAATGTTTATAAATTATCTTCTAATTTTAGAAACATTATAATTTCGTTGATTAATTATAGGGTTATTAGAAACGAAGGGATTTTTAGAATATTGACCTGGCGGCAGCGGTCCGCCAGGTCAGCGTCGAAATATTATGCCGTCCGGGCAACGGCATCACGAGAAGCAGCATCGCGCTCTGCGCCCGTCAGCTCGCTAAGTTGTCCGTTGCGCATTTCCAGCAGGCGGTCGGCGTGGATAAAGTAATGGTCATCATGACTGATGGCGAAAATATGTTTCCCCATCTCCTGCATCAGCGGCAGCAGCACCTGATAAAACTCACGGCGGAAATGTGGATCCTGATCCGCCGCCCATTCATCCAGCAGAATAATATCGCGTTCTTCTGCCAGAGCCAGCAACAGCGCCAAGCGCTTTTTCTGCCCTTTCGATAACTTCAGGTTAACAATACGCCCGTTACTTAACTCAAGCTTATGACCCATTTTCAGCTGCGCCAGCCACTTCTCAACCAGTTGCGGATTAGCAGGTTTACCTTCCGGCCCCAGCAGTTGATCAAACAGCCAGACATCGGTAAACACCGCCGAAAACAGTTTGCGATAATCTTCCGGTTTTTCACCGCTGACAGGTTTGCCATCCAGCAAGATTTCGCCATTTTGCGGCTGATACAACCCCGTCAGCAACATCGCCAGCGTCGATTTGCCGCTACCATTGCCACCAATCAGAAACAGCAGTTCGCCACGTTTAATGGTGAGGTTAATCGGCCCAACGGAAAACGCGTTATCCTGATAGCTAAACGTAACATTACGCAGCTCAAGCGTTTGCCAGTTGGGAAACGCCTGCGGACGCGGAAACTCCGCTTTGAAAGGTGCGAGCGCGAATTTGTTCAGCTTGTTAAACGCCACCTGCGCCGTCAGCAGCGTCGGCAATGCGCCAACCGCCGAAAGCAGCGGCGTACGCAGGAATAACAGCGTCAACGAATAGGTCGCGGCAACGTTGGTATCAGCCCAACCGAGGCTGTTTGCCATCCAGAACACCAGGCCGATTGCGCCCAGCATCATGATGTTTGACCAGTTCACGGCACTAAGATGGAAGGTGTCTGCGCGGATAATATGATGGCGATACTCTTGCGCATCAGGAATGTAGAGGTTGTTAAACACATACTCGGCGCGCTCGCGATTCAGCGTCAGCTCTTTGCGCCCTTCCAGCACGGTTTGAAAATCCGTGTACAGCTTGTCTTCGGTTTCACGCAGGGTCGCCATATGTTTGTACACCCGCGCCACCAGTACAAAACCGCCCCAGATGGTGACTGCCATCCAGATAGCCGTTACCAGCAACATTTTGCCCGACAGCATCCAGAGATACGCCGCTGAACCGATAGTGAGAATGATCCCCTGCACCAGTTCCGGCAGACGCACAAACGCAATGGTGATATTGCGCACATCGCTGGTTAACCCCGCCAGCAACGAGGCGCTACCAAGTTGTTCAATGCGCTCGACGTGGGTATCCAGTATCCGCTTGATAAATTCGCTACGCAGTCGGTAAACGAAGTGATGGCCCAGCGTAGTAAGTGCCAGTTGCGATCCCAGTGTTACCGCCATTAACAGCAGCAATAAACCCAGAAACTCCGGCAACACCAGCAGACTGGTATCCGCCGTTTCGATAAGGCGCTGATTGATAAAAGCAATTAAGCCAATGCCTAATGCCGCACTGGCGAGGCTTAGCGCCATCACACTGATAAATGGCCAGCGATACTGCCGCCAGACAAGTACAAGAAGTTCCATGCAGAAAACCCGGACAATGAATTACAGCCCGCAGTTTAAACATCTCCGCGCGCACAGCAATAATAATTCTTATTTTTATTCTTTTTTACCTGCCTGACGGAATGTCAGGTTGTAACGGCAGTCGGCGGTGAGTGGATGAAACCCAGCTTTTAGTGGTTGAATACCGTGATAAAACAGCCGTGATTCACCGCCCCACACCACCACATCGCCATGTTCCAGCAACAAACGTTTGAGCGGATCATTTCGTTTCAGGCCGCCAAATTGAAAAATCGCGGGTAAGCCCAGAGAAACAGAAACAATCGGCGCGCGTAGATCCGGTTCGTCTTTATCCTGATGCAGCGACAGTTTCGCGCCCGGGGCGTAGCGGTTGATAAGACAAGCGTCAGGCTGGAAATCTGGATAGCCCGCTGCCGTGGCCGCGCGCCGACATAAATCATAAAAACTTTGCGGCATGGCAGGCCACGGTTGATTTGTTTGCGGATCAATGGGCGAATAGAGATAACCTTGCCGATTGGTCGTCCAGCCCAGATGCCCGCAGTTGGTCATCGCCACCGACATGGTATATCCGCCAGGAGTGACCATCTGGCGAAACGGCGACTGGTTGGCAATGCCACTGATATCGTGCATCAGTTGTTCCGCTACGTTAAAAGCAAAACGGCGCAAAATCACCGCGCCGGAAGCCAGCGATTCGTGCCACGGTTCAGCATCAGCAAACAGATCCAACATTACCTCTCCTCATGTTCAGCTTCGCGGCGCAGCAAGTGCGCTTTGCGCGACACGCCCCAGCGGTAACCAGAAAGTGTGCCATCACCGCGTACTACCCGATGACAAGGGATAATAATAGCTAATCTATTGGCGGCACAGGCGCTGGCTACGGCGCGAACGGCTTTTGGTTTGCCAATCGCGTTCGCCAGTTGCTGGTAACTCACCGTTTCACCACAAGGTATAGTGCGTAGCGCCTGCCAGACTTGTTGCTGAAAAGCGGTGCCGCGAATATCCAGCGGTAACGTCAGCGGCGTATCGCGGTTATTGAGGCTGGCAATAACCTCACGTATATGTTGCTGAAACGTCAGGTCAGCAGGCGCGTTGTCAGCGGCAGGAAACATCTGACGGAGTTCGCTGATTAATGTCGCGTCATCGTCGCCCAGCAGAATCGCGCAAATCCCCCGCTCGCTTTCCGCCACCAGGCAACGCCCCAGCTCACAATCGGCCAGCGCATAACGCACTGCCAGGTTTTCGCCACCGTGACGAAACTGTTTGGCCGTCATGCCCAACGTTTCGTCAGCTTTGCGGTAGTAACTGCTGCCGTCGGGGAATCCAGCGTTCAGAATCGCCTGGGTGACACTCTCCCCTTTCGCCAGCGATTCGCGCAAGCGACGAGCGCGCCAGGCCTGTTGCCAGGCTTTTGGCGTCATTCCGGTGGTGGCTTTAAATAAACGATGCAGATGGAATGGACTCATCGCCACCTGGTCGGCCAAGGCTTCCAGCGTTACAGGCGTTTCCTGTTCCAGCAGTCGACACGCGTGGGTGATTTTATCCAACCGATGTTGCTGGGCGTTGGCTTTATCAGGTTGGCAGCGTTTGCAGGGGCGAAATCCGGCGGCAAGTGCCTCACTGGAATTGGCATAGAAAGAAACGTTTTCCCGCAAAGCATGTCTGGCTCGGCAAGACGGGCGGCAAAAGATCCCCGTGGTACGCACGGCGAAAACGAATTCGCCGTCGGCGTGCGGGTCGCGGGCTAAGACAGATTGCCAGCGTTGATCGTCAGTTAAGCGTGTGGCGTTTTTTCATAATCAGCTCCCTGGTTAAGGATAGCCTTTAGTCTGCCCGGTCACCATCACGCAAAAACCAACAATCTTGCGCTTTAATTTTTTTCGCTGACAAGGAAGCTTTTAAACTGCGGCGACATCCAGGTTTTAAAACTATCACCTTCTTTGGTGATCATATAAACCGCCAGCCCTTCCCGGCGAACGACTTCTTTGGCTTTCTCTGGCCCGAGCACCATCAGACCTGTATCCCAGGCGTCGGCTTCCAGCGCCGTCGGGGCAATCACCGTCACGGACACCAGATTATGTTCAATGGGACGCCCGGTTTGCGGATCGATAACATGGGAAAGGCGTTTGCCGTCCAGTTCGTAATAGTTGCGATAACTGCCGGAGGTGCTGATACCGTGGCCGTTGATATCCACCACCGCCTGAACTGCGTTTTCTTTATCGGTTGGTTTTTGAATCGCCACTCGCCACGGCTGGCCTTCACCGTTCATACCACGGCTGTTCAGCGCGCCCCCCACCGACACCAGATAGCGGGAAATACCTTCCTGCTCCATCAAGCGTGCCAGATGATCGGCGGCATAGCCTTCGCCGACGGTGGAGAGATCGACATATAAATCCGGAAGATCTTTTTGCAGGTACTGCTGATGATACTGATTGATGACCGTCAGGTGCTGTAAGCCGGTTTTGGCTTTCATTGCATCAATTTGTTCCTGGCTCGGAATTTGTACCGGTTGTTGTTCCGGGCCAAAGCCCCACAGATTCACCAGTGGCCCGACGGTAATATCCATCGCGCCATCGGTCTTTGCGCCAATACGTAGCGAGGTGGTGACGATATCCGCCATCGCTTCATTTACCGGCCACGGTGTCAGGCTTTGCGAGTCGTTAAAGCGCATCAGCGCGGAGTCTTTTTTTATAGGTCGAAAGCAGCTGATCGTCAGCGTTCAGCTGGGTCTGAATCTTCTCTTTGAGCTCGGCACTAAGTTTGGCGTCAATGCCCGGGATGCTGGCACGCCAGAAGGTTCCCATGGTTTTGCCTTCAAGAACGGTAACTTCAGGAGCGTGGGAGTTGGCGGGTTGTGGTTTTTGATCGCAACCAACAAACAAGAGCGCGGCAGCCAGCAATGCCACACGGGTAAAGTTCATTTCCATACGTGATTATCCTCATGCGAACGGTCGCAAGAGTACACCAAAAAAACGCGTTTGTACGCTGAAAACAATGAAAAAAGGGCCCGAAGGCCCTTTGTTCGATATAAATCGAGATTAGAACTGGTAAACCAGACCCAGAGCTACGATGTCATCAGTGTTGATGCCAGCAGCGCGGGTGAACTGGTTGTCGTCCAGCAGGTTGATTTTGTAGTCAACGTAGGTGGACATGTTTTGTTGAAGTAGTAGGTAGCACCAACATCAACATATTTCAGGATATCTTCGTCGTCGTAGTTACGACCAGCAACGACACCCAGGTTTTTACCTTTAGACTGCAGGTATGCTACAGACGGACGCAGACCGAAGTCGAACTGGTACTGAGCAACAGCTTCGAAGTTCTGTGCTTTGTTCGCCCAACCCAGGGAACCTACGCGAGTTGCGTTGTAGGTCTGGGTGTACTGAGCAGCCAGGTAGATGTTGTTAGCGTCGTATTTCAGACCACCAGTGTAGGTTTCAGCACGGTCGCCGTTACCGATGTAAGCAATGCTGTTCTGATCATCAGTACGTTTGGAGCTGGAAACTGCAGCACCGATACCGAAGCCTTCGTAATCATAAGTGATAGAACCGCCGACACCGTCGCCATTCTGACGCAGAGCGCCACGACCGTTGTTGGTCATGCCTTCGCCGCTTACGCTACCGTTTTTGCCCTGGTACTGAACAGCAAAGTTCAGACCGTCAACCAGACCGAAGAAGTCGGTGTTACGGTAGGTCGCGAAGCCGTTACCACGCTGCTGCATGAAGTTGTCAGAACCGTAGGTGTCGCCACCGAATTCTGGCAGTACGTCGGTCCAGGAAGTTACGTCGTAAACAACGCCGTAGTTACGACCGTAGTCGAAAGAACCGATGTCCTGGAATTTCAGACCAGCAAATGCCACACGGGTCCAGGAGTTGTTTTCGCTTTCCGGAGCGTTGCCCTGGATCTGATATTCCCACTGGCCGTAACCGGTCAGCTGGTCAGTAACCTGAGTTTCACCTTTGAAGCCAAGACGCATGTAGGTCTGGTCGCCATCTACAGACTTGTCGTCAGAGAAATAGTGCAGGCCGTCTACTTTACCGTACAGATCTAATTTGTTGCCGTCTTTGTTGTAAACTTCAGCAGCATTTGCTGCGCCTGCTACCAGCAGAGCTGGGACCAGGAGGGACAGTACTTTAACTTTCATGTTATTAACCCTCTGTTATATGCCTTTATTTGCTTTTTTATGCCACTGCATACTGATTAACCCTCATTAATCAGTCGGCAGGTCCATTCTCCCCAAAAATGCAGAATAATCCAACACGAATATGATACTAAAACTTTTAAGATGTTTCAAATATCCACATAGATATTTCAAAATGTAAATGTGATTGGAACTTTTTCAAATTCTAATGGTTGAGCAAATAACGCACTAAACATCAAGTAAGATTATTTCGACCTTTAAAACAATAACTTAATCTTAAGTCTTTGACCGCACTGAATGTTAAAACAAATTCTTCACTCGCAACTAAAATATCTCTCGCTATCATCATTAACTTTATTTATTACCGTCATTCATTTCTGAATGTCTGTTTACCCCTATTTCAGCCGGATGCATCGCATCCGGTTTTTTTTTACCCTTCTTTACACATCTTTTATTTTCCTGTGCTACCGTAGCAAAATTATAACAATTGTTAACTATTTCGTAAAAAAACGACAACAATTACCGACAAAATCTATCTGCGCTATTTTCCTGATAATTTTCTTCATGCCTGTGGGTTATTTGTACATTAACAACGCATTTGTACATTTATTTACCGCAGCGCAAAATGTGAAATATCGTCGGCTAATGCCTTAACATCAATCAGGTAAGAGTCTGGAATTTCACACTGTACCCTTTATACTGCCCTATCACTTTGCGAAGTTTTAACAGGTCATAAACACGAATGCGTCAGAAAGAGACAACGGCCACGACCCGCTTTTCACTCCTACCGGGGAGCATTACCCGCTTCTTTTTACTGCTGATCATCGTGTTACTGGTGACGATGGGTGTAATGGTACAAAGCGCCGTTAACGCCTGGCTGAAAGATAAAAGCTATCAGATCGTTGATATTACCCATGCCATACAAAAGCGTGTCGATACATGGCGTTATGTGACCTGGCAAATCTACGACAACATTGCCGCGACGGCCTCTACCACCTCCAGCGAAGGGTTGCAGGAGACGCGCCTGAAACAGGATGTCTATTATCTGGAAAAACCGCGCCGCAAAACGGAAGCCCTGATCTTTGGTTCCCACGACAATTCAACGCTTGAAATGACCCAAAGAATGTCCACTTATCTGGACACATTATGGGGCGCAGAGAATGTTCCCTGGTCGATGTACTATCTGAACGGTCAGGATAACAGCCTGGTTTTGATCTCCACCCTACCGCTCAAAGATCTCACCTCGGGATTTAAAGAGTCGACCGTCAGTGACATTGTTGATTCTCGTCGCGCAGAGATGTTGCAACAGGCCAACGCCCTGGATGAACGCGAAAGTTTTTCTAACCTGCGCCGCCTGGCCTGGCAGAACGGCCATTATTTTACCCTGCGCACCACCTTTAACCAGCCGGGGCATCTGGCGACGGTAGTCGCTTTTGATCTGCCTATTAATGATTTGATCCCGCCGGGGATGCCGCTGGATAGTTTCCGTCTGGAGCCAGACGCGACAGCTGCGGGAACCAATAATAATGAGAAAGAAGCCACGGATAGCGTCAGTATCCACTTTAATAGTTCGAAGATTGAAATCTCTTCGGCGCTAAACTCCACGGATATGCGTCTGGTCTGGCAGGTTCCTTATGGCACATTGCTGCTGGATACGTTGCAAAACATTCTCCTGCCGCTGCTGCTGAACATCGGTTTGCTGGCGCTGGCGCTGTTTGGCTATACCACCTTCCGCCATTTCTCTGGCCGCACCACCGAAAGCGTACCCAGCACGGCAGTGAACAATGAACTGCGCGTTTTGCGGGCCATCAATGAAGAGATCGTGTCACTGCTGCCGCTCGGCCTGCTGGTTCACGATCAGGAATCGAATCGCACAGTAATAAGCAACAAAATTGCCGACCACCTGCTGCCGCATTTGAATCTGCAAAACATCACCACTATGGCGGAGCAGCATCAGGGCATCATTCAGGCGACGATCAATAACGAACTGTATGAGATCCGTATGTTCCGCAGCCAGGTCGCGCCGCGTACACAAATCTTCATTATTCGCGATCAAGATCGCGAAGTACTGGTGAACAAGAAACTCAAGCAGGCGCAGCGTCTGTACGAGAAAAATCAGCAAGGCCGGATGGCCTTTATGAAAAATATTGGCGATGCACTAAAAGAACCTGCACGCTCCCTGGCGGCAAGCGCAGCCAAACTCAACACACCGGAAAGCAAACAACTGGCGAATCAGGCTGATGTGCTGGTGCGCCTGGTCGATGAAATCCAGTTAGCAAATATGCTTGCCGACGATAGCTGGAAAAGCGAGAGCGAGCTTTTCTCCGTGCAGGATTTAATTGATGAAGTCGTGCCTTCCGTGTTGCCAGCCATCAAGCGTAAAGGTTTGCAGCTATTGATTAACAATCATCTAAAAGCACACGATATGCGCTGCGGCGATCGCGATGCCCTACGCCGTATTTTGCTGTTACTGATGCAATATGCTGTCACCTCAACGCAAATGGGGAAAATTACCCTTGAGGTTGACCAGGACGAATCTTCCGAAGAACGTCTGACTTTCCGCATTCTGGACACCGGAGATGGCATAAGTATTCATGAAATGGATAATTTGCACTTCCCGTTCATCAACCAGACCCAAAGCGATCGCTACGGTAAGGCGGATCCGTTAGCATTCTGGTTGAGCGATCAACTGGCGCGCAAGCTAGGCGGTCATTTAAACATCAAAACGCGCGACGAGCTTGGTACACGTTATTCCGTGCATATCAAAATGCCCACTGCGGAACCGGAAGTAGAAGAGGAAGAAGAGCGTTTACTGGATGATGTTAGCGTGATGATGGACATAACTTCCGCAGAAATTCGGAATATTGTCACTCGCCAGTTAGAAAATTGGGGGGCAACCTGCATCACACCGGATGAAAGATTAATTAGTCAAGATTATGATATCTTTTTAACGGATAATCCGTCTAATCTTACTGCCTCTGGCTTGCTTTTAAGCGATGATGAGTCTGGCGTACGGGAAATTGGACCTGGTCAATTGTGCGTCAACTTCAATATGAGCAACGCTATGCAGGAAGCGGTCTTACAATTGATCGAAGTGCAACTAGCGCAGGAAGAGGTGACAGAATCGCCTCTGGGCGGAGATGAAAATGCACAACTCCATGCCAGCGGCTATTATGCGCTCTTTGTAGACACAGTACCGGATGATGTTAAGAGGCTATATACTGAGGCAGCAACCAGTGACTTTGCTGCGTTAGCCCAAACGGCTCATCGTCTGAAAGGCGTGTTTGCCATGCTTAATCTGGTACCCGGCAAGCAGTTATGTGAAACGCTGGAACATCTTATTCGCGAGAAGGATGTCCCAGGAATAGAAAAATACATCAGCGACATTGACAGCTATGTCAAGAGCTTGCTGTAGCAAGGTAGCCTATTACATGAACAATATGAACGTAATTATTGCTGATGACCATCCGATAGTCTTGTTCGGTATTCGCAAATCACTTGAGCAAATCGAGTGGGTGAATGTTGTCGGCGAATTTGAGGACTCTACAGCACTGATCAATAACCTGCCGAAGCTGGATGCGCATGTTTTGATTACCGATCTCTCCATGCCAGGCGATAAATACGGCGATGGCATAACCTTAATCAAGTACATCAAGCGCCACTTCCCAAGTTTGTCGATTATTGTTCTAACCATGAACAACAACCCGGCTATTCTTAGCGCGGTACTGGACCTGGATATCGAAGGGATCGTTCTGAAACAAGGCGCGCCGACCGACCTGCCGAAAGCGCTCGCCGCGCTACAGAAAGGTAAGAAATTTACTCCGGAAAGCGTTTCTCGGCTGTTAGAGAAAATCAGTGCTGGCGGTTACGGTGACAAGCGCCTCTCACCAAAAGAGAGTGAAGTTCTGCGCCTGTTTGCCGAAGGCTTCCTGGTTACCGAGATTGCTAAAAAGCTGAACCGAAGCATTAAAACCATCAGTAGCCAGAAAAAATCCGCAATGATGAAGCTGGGAGTCGAGAACGATATCGCTCTGTTGAATTATCTCTCTTCTGTGACGTTAAGTCCGGCAGATAAAGAGTAATTTCCCGCAGTCCCGATAAACTCCGATTGCCGGATGCGGCGTAAACGCCTTATCCGGCCTACAAATTCCATTATTTCAATGGATTGCAATAATGTAGGCCAGATAAGACGCATCAGCGTCGCATCTGGCATTTGCACCGATTGCCGGATGCGACGTAAACGCCTTATCCGGTCTACGATTCCCGCGCTTTCCTGACCCTCTCCGCATACATCGTCAGCGTCTGTTTGATGACATCCAACGTCACTGGCTTAGACAGACAGCTATCCATACCGGACTCCAGACACCGCTGTTTCTCTTCAGCCAACGCATTGGCCGTTACCCCTATTACCGGCAACGTGAGTCCCAACTGACGGATACGTTGCGTTAACCGGTAACCATCCATATTCGGCATGTTGACATCACTTAGCACTATATCAATGTGATTCTTACTAAGGACATTAAGTGCATCAACACCATCATTCGCCGTCTTACACTGATAGCCCAACGATCCAAGCTGATCGGCCAACAGACGACGGTTAATTGGATGATCGTCCACGACCAGAATCATCATATCGTCGTTATTGCTGACCACTTTGTCGGTCGACGGCAGAGAGTTAGCAGGATCGTCGCTCTCCATTTCTATCAGATAGATGCGCGCCAGCAATGTCGGTAGCTCGTGCGGAGCTGCCACACTGTGTACCCATTCACCAGGCGCTTTCTCCAGAGGGATACCGATATGGCGACGACAGAAAGTCACAACCGCCCTGCCCTGCCATTTTTTACTCATCACATCATCGGTGATCAACACATCTTCGGGAGTCGGTTCCTGCCCTTCGTATGTAGCAACGACTATGCCGCTACGCTGCAAACTGGTTTCAAGGAACTGACAGAGCGACGCATTGCGTACCGCCAGCCAGCAACGTTTACCCGTTAATCCTTCGACACCTTTTTTCTGCGGATACTGCGCGCCGTACAGTGGAATACGCACGGTAAACTGGCTGCCCATTCCCGGTTCAGAATCCACCGAGATGTCACCGTCCATCATGCTGATCAGTTTTTCACAAATCGCCAGCCCCAGACCAGTACCCTGGAAGTTACGCTGTACGCCCGTCCCTACCTGGAAGAATGGATCAAATAACCGCACCACTTCTTTAGCTGGAATGCCCACCCCCGGTATCGCGTACGCGAATAGAAAGATAATCACCATCAACGCGAACATGCAGAACAATGCAGCCGGTATCGGTAAATTTAATAGCATTACTCAACAGGTTGGAGATCACCTGCTGTAAGCGCATTGGGTCGCCATTGAGCGCCATCGGTACATCTGGCTCAATAAAACAGTACAAACCAAGTTGCTTGCGTACCACCAGCGGCAAATAGTTGGCGGTGATGTGGTTCATGACTTCGCGCGGTGAAAACTCGCGTGGTTCGATTTTCAACTGTTCCGATTCAATCTTCGAGAAATCGAGAATGTCGCTAATAATTTTCAATAACAGGCTGGAAGAGTTATTCATTGCCGTCACCAGACGGTCAACACCTTTTGGTAACTCTTTGGTTTGTAATAGATCCAGGTTGCCGATAATGCCATACAGCGGTGTTCGCAGTTCGTGGCTGACGGTTGCAAGGAACATCGATTTTGACTGGCTCGCCTGTTCTGCTGCCTGCGCCATTTCTTGCAGCGACTCTTCCATCTTCACACGTGAAGACACATCGACCAGTACGCAAATTGCCACGTTTTCATTACGATAGCGCGAATGAACAAAGCTGATTTGCAGGTTGGTATTGTTACTGGTAAGGACATCGACAAAATTGACCTGCTGGCCACAAATAATTTGCGTCAGCCGTTGGCGATCCTCATGCGTAAGCATGTTGAGATAGGTATGCGCCAGTTCGTTACTCAAAATATTAACGCCATCGACAGTTCGCAAAATGCAGATCCCCACAGGCGCAGAGGCGACTATCTTGCGGTTAAACTGCTCATGCTCTTCCAGTCGCTGGGCGTCACTTTCCGCCGGAATAAAAATACGTCGCTCATACATCCGTGCGAGGGTAAACAATGCAGCACCCGCAATCACGTTCAGCAAAATCGCGTTAAGTATCAACATGCGAATACGTTCCAGCACCTGATCAACAGGCACGGAATAGACAATACTTAACGAAGACGGCGGTAGATTTTTTTTCAGCACCAGCTCACGGAAACCTGGCGTATAGCCAAACCAGGATCGCTCCTGCATCCAACGCGGTTCGGCTTTAATCTTACTTTCCGGTCCGGTCAGCGAAATCAGGGTATGGCCATTTTCATCAAGAATGGTGACGCCCATCGGCAACGTCCCCGGCAGGAAGAAGTTCTCCATCCGAATTGTCTGTTCTACGCCTAAAAGCGCTTGCAAACGGTTTGCCAGATAAACCGGCGTCAGCGCGTAGAAATATCCCACCCCAGGACGCGGCCCTTCACTGATCCAGAAAAGGTTACTGCCACTGTCATCCTGTGGCGCGTTACGATATTTGTTAATGCGTTCATGCAGGGCTTTCAGAGCGGTGTCACGTTCGACGGGCATATCACGCAGGCCAAAGTTAGCCATACAGAGGTTATCGCTGCCGATTAAAAACACACGGTTGAGATCGTAAGCCGCAGAGAAATTATCGCGCCAGTAGCGCATAAACCACGCCAGTGACTCCAGGGAGCCTCGCCAGGTGTTGCTCATTGCGGAACAATCGGAATCAGCAAACAGCGGTTCGAAAACCGGCACATCCGCTTGCGTTTCACGCCCACGCGGAGAAAGCACGCCGTTTTCCACGGATAAGCGATTTTCAGCAATGTACTTCAGCTCTTTCATGACATCAGAGGTGCGCTGAATAAACCGCTGGGCCTGATCGGAGCTCAGATTAAATTCCTGACGAATCTCAGATTCTCGTTGATGTAAAGCGTTGACGATGTAAAACACTGATGAAAAAGCAATCAACAGCCAGATCAATAACGCCAGCGCTCTGAACATGTAGCGCGAGACTTTCAGGGTTGTGCGAAAAGAAGCAAGGTATTTCAAAGGGGCGAAGCTCCGCCTCAGGTGACCGATGGAGTGTGGTTAAGGTAGCGGTAAAAGCGTGTCACCGCAATGTTCTCTCTTCTCTGGAATATGATACACCGCCGAGAAATCATTACCTTAACCCCTGATAATCGTCGTTTGCCTGAAAAACAACCCGGATACCCAGCATGCACTCTCTGAAGTGGTTGTACCCACGTCGTCTGCGCAACCAGCTCATTATGATGGCAATCCTGATGGTCATCATTCCGACGCTATCTATTGGTTATATCGTAGAAACTGAGGGTCGGTCAGCGGTCTTATCTGAAAAAGAGAAAAAATTAGCGGCGGTTGTGCAGTTGCTGAACGCCGCACTGGAAGAACGCTTTGCGCTTTACCAACATCTGCCTCGTGAGGCACGCATCCGGGCGCTGAATCATGAGTTGGCTCCTATTACCGAACGTATTACCCAAGCTTTTCCCGGTGTCGGGGCTGGCTATTACCACAAAGAACTGGACGCAATTATCACTTATGCCCCATCGGCACTCTATCAAAGCAATGTAGGTATTAGTATCACCCCGGATCATCCCGGCAATATCGTCATGCAAACCAACACGCCACAACTCTTTTCCGGCAGGCAAGTCCGCGGCGATATTATGAATTCCATGATCCCAATAGAACGCCAGGGCATCGTGCTTGGTTATATCTGGGCGAATGAATTAACGGAGGATATTCGTCGTCAGGCATGGAAAATGGACGTGCGGATAATCATTGTCCTTTCTGCCGGTCTGCTGATTAGCCTGCTGTTGATTGTGCTTTTTTCTCGCCGTTTAAGCGCCAACATCGATATCATCACTGCGGGTCTGTCGACGCTGGCGCAGAATAATCCGACGCAATTGCCACCGCTACCTGGCGAACTAGGGCAAATCAGCCGTTGTGTGAATAACCTTGCCGACGCGCTTCGTGAATCGAAAACACTCAATGACCTGATTATTGAAAATGCCGCCGATGCAGTGATTGCCATTAACCGACAAGGCGATGTGATCACCATGAATCCTGCAGCGGAAGCCATCACCGGATACAAACGTCAGGAACTGGTAGGCCAGCCTTACGCCACCCTCTTTGCCAACACCCATTTTTATAGTCCGGTTCTTGATACGCTGGCGCATGGTATCGAACATATGGCGCTGGAAATCAGCTATCCCGGACGCGACCGAACCATTGAAATCAGCGCCACCACCAGCCGAATCCATGACGGACATGGAGACATGATTGGCGCTTTAGTGATTTTCTCCGATCTGACGGCACGTAAAGAAAGCCAACGGCGACTGGCGCAGACAGAAAGACTCGCCACTCTGGGGGAACTGATGGCGGGCGTAGCGCATGAAGTACGCAATCCTCTCACCGCCATCCGGGGTTACGTGCAAATCATTCGCCAGCAGACACCTCAGCCAGAACATCAGGAATATCTGTCAATTGTACTGAATGAGATTGATTCGATTAACAAAGTTATTCAGCAGCTTTTGGATTTTTCCCGCCCACGTAAAAGTCAGTGGCAGCAAGTGTATCTCAATGCCCTGATCGAAGAAACGCTGATCCTTGCCCAAACCTCCGGCGTACAGGCACGGATCGACTTTATTACAGAGCTTGATCCTTCACTCACAGCGATCGTGGCTGATCGGGAACTACTCAAGCAGGTAATCCTGAATATGTTGATCAATGCCGTGCAAGCTATCACCGCGCGCGGGGAAATCCGCATTCGCACATGGATGTATACGGCTAACCAGCAGGCGATCACGATTGAAGACAACGGCTGCGGCATCGATCTGTCTCTACAGAGAAAAATCTTTGATCCCTTCTTTACCACCAAAGCGTCCGGTACGGGACTTGGCCTCGCCCTAAGCCAACGAATTATTAATGCGCATCAGGGCGATATACGCGTCGCCAGCCTGCCCGGCTGTGGTGCCACATTCACCCTTATCTTACCGATTGATCCGCAGGAAAATTTGCCCTTATGAATGCTGTTTACCGAATCCTGATTGTTGACGACGAAGAGAATGTACGTCGCATGCTATCCACCGCTTTTTCTTTGCAGGGGTATGACACTCATTGCGCCTGTAACGGCAATGAAGCATTGCCACTGTTCACCCGTGTGCAGCCGGACGTGGTGCTGATGGATATCCGTATGCCGGAAATGGATGGTATCAGTGCGTTAAAAGCGATGCGTGGTCATAATCCACGCACGCCCATTGTCCTGATGACCGCATATGCCGAAGTCGAAACGGCAGTAGAAGCCTTACGCAGTGGTGCGTTTGATTACGTCATCAAACCGTTTGATCTGGATGAGCTGAACCTGGTCGTGCAGCGCGCATTGCAGTTGCAGTCAATGAAAAAAGAGATTCGCCAGCTGCATCAAGCGCTAAGTGCCAGTTGGCAGTGGGGCCATATATTAACCAGTAGCCCGGTCATGAAGGCGATCTGCAAAGACACGGCAAAAATTGCCCTCTCGCAGGCCAGCGTGTTAGTCAGTGGCGAAAGCGGTACTGGTAAGGAGCTGATTGCCCGGGCGATCCATTACAACTCCCGCCGCGCCAATGGGCCATTTATTAAAATTAACTGTGCCGCGCTACCAGAATCCCTGCTGGAAAGCGCAATGCCGTTCACTTAAGCGGAGCGGTGCTGCGTTTCACCGGATAACGGGTTTTTGATATCTTAACTGCCCTCGGCCTTGATGGTCGGGGGCGTTTTGTTATGAACACCGCTTCCACGAGCCCCCCGCCAGATGCTCCAGTCGTTTCGGGATGGTCCCCGGTGATGCCGTATTTCCCAGCACTATCATTTCTGTCGCGATAAACTGGAACGCGAACTTAAAGCTGATTTCTGACGCCGCTTTTTGTGTTTCTCAGCCGCTTTGTTGCCTCACG
>NZ_PDIG01000033.1:0-162789 GCF_004745185.1 Escherichia sp. E2661 | reverse complement strand
TGTCCCCCGGTAAACGACGGCGGCGAACGGTCGCATGCGCAGAAAGCGTCAGACAGTGCTGTATCCACTCGACGGGAAGGTGCTCTGCAAACAGTTGTGCAGAGGGCGGTGGCATAAGCGGATGGTCACTGAAATCGAGCAGATCATTTAGAAGTGGCATAAGAAAACGGCTCCCTGTTGTGGAAGCCGTTATAGTGCCGCAGTTTAAGGATCGGTCAACCGATCCTTAACTGATCGGCATTATGCTGGAAAGCGAACTTTTTGGTCATGAAAAAGGCGCATTTACCGGTGCACTGACCCTGCGCCAGGGACTGTTTGAGCGTGCCGACAGCGGCACATTATTCCTTGATGAAATTGGTGAAATGCCGTTGGTATTGCAGGCTAAATTGTTGCGCATTTTGCAGGAGAGGGAATTTGAACGCATAGGCGGCCATCAAACCATCAAAGTCGATATTCGCATCATAGCCGCTACCAATCGCAACCTGGACGCGATGGTAAAAGAAGGAACTTTCCGTGAAGATCTCTTTTATCGACTCAACGTGATTCATTTAATGTTGCCGCCACTTCGCGAGAGACGAGAAGACATTTCCCTCTTAGCCAATCATTTTTTGCAAAAATTCAGTAGCGAAAACCAACGCGATATTATCGAAATCGACCCCAGCGCAATGTCATTGCTTACCGCCTGGTCATGGCCTGGCAATATCCGTGAGCTTTCTAACGTCATTGAACGCGCCGTGGTAATGAACTCGGGGCCGGTGATTTTTGCAGAAGATCTACCACCACAATTTCGCCAGCCTGTCTGTATGAATCACGATGTGAAAAGCACGCCACCGGGCGAGCGCAATCTCAAAGAAGAAATTAAGCGCGAAGAGAAACGGATTATTATTGAAGTGCTGGAGCAACAAGAAGGAAACCGTACTCGCACCGCGCTGATGCTCGGTATCAGTCGCCGTGCCTTAATGTACAAACTGCAAGAATACGGCATTGATCCAGCCGGTGCGTAAGACAAAAACTGCTATGCAGAAATTTGCACAGTGCGCAAAATCCTGCATAGCAGTGCAATATCCCCTCACCACCTCCTTCCTTTTTATTTCAATATTTTCAATCTATTAGAAATTATTTTCGCATAATTTCATTCTGGCACTCCCCTTGCTATGCCTTCTGTGTACCCACAACGGTGTATTCAAGAGGGATAAAAAATGAAAACAAAATTGATGAGCATAGAGGACGCCGCCAGCTTCTTTCGTGATGGCATGACCATTATGGTTGGCGGTTTTATGGGAATTGGCACGCCTCCCCGCCTCGTTGAGGCATTACTGGAATCCGGTGTCAGGGATCTGACCTTAATCGCCAATGACACGGCATTTATTGATACTGGTACTGGCCCGCTGATTGTCAACGGTCGGGTCAGCAAAGTCATCGCTTCACATATTGGCACTAACCCGGAAACCGGACGGCGCATGATTCTGGCGAAATGGAGGTCGTTCTCGTACCGCAAGGTACATTGATTGAGCAAATTCGCTGTGGCGGTGCCGGACTTGGTGGTTTTCTCACCCCAACCGGTGTCGGCACCGTCGTCGAAGAAGGCAAACAAACGCTCACCCTCGATGGCAAAACCTGGTTGCTTGAACGTCCATTGCGGGCAGACCTGGCGTTGATCCGCGCCCACCGTTGCGACGCACTCGGAAACCTCACCTACCAACTCAGCGCCCGCAACTTTAACCCCCTGATTGCTCTCGCAGCAGACATCACGCTGGTGGAACCCGACGAACTGGTCGACACCGGCGAATTGCAACCTGACCACATTATCACCCCCGGCGCTGTTATCGACCACATCATCATTCCACAGGAGAGCAAATAATGGACGCGAAACAACGTATTGCGCGCCGCGTGGCGCAGGAACTTTGTGATGGTGACATCGTTAACTTAGGGATCGGTTTACCCACAATGGTCGCCAATTATTTACCGGAGGGTATTCATATCACTCTGCAATCGGAAAACGGCTTCCTCGGTTTAGGCCCGGTCACGACAGCACATCCCGATCTGGTGAACGCAGGCGGACAGCCGTGTGGCGTTTTACCCGGCGCGGCGATGTTCGACAGCGCGATGTCATTTGCGCTGATTCGTGGTGGTCATATTGATGCCTGTGTACTCGGTGGCTTACAGGTCGATGAACAAGGCAATCTCGCCAACTGGGTCGTGCCAGGAAAAATGGTGCCTGGTATGGGTGGTGCGATGGATCTGGTGACCGGGTCGCGCAAAGTGATCATTGCCATGGAACATTGCGCCAAAGATGGTTCAGCAAAAATTTTACGTCAATGCACCATGCCGCTAACCGCGCTTCACGCAGTTCATATGCTGGTGACAGAACTGGCGGTGTTCCGCTTTATCGATGGCAAGATGTGGCTCACTGAAATTGCCGAAGGTTGTGATTTAGAAACTGTGCGTGCCAAAACTGAAGCGCAGTTCGCCGTCGCTGATGATCTTTTGCTCCCACAGGGGGCGCTATGATCGGTCGCATCTCGCGTTTTATGACGCGCTTTGTCAGTCGCTGGCTTCCCGATCCCCTGATCTTCGCCATGCTACTGACATTAATCACCTTTGCCGTAGCTCTCTGGTTAACGCCACAAACCCCTCTCAGCATGGTGAAACTATGGGGTGACGGCTTCTGGAATCTGCTGGCATTCGGGATGCAGATGGCGCTCATCATCGTGACCGGACATGCGCTCGCCAGTTCTGGTCCGGTGAAAAGTTTGTTACGTACTGCGGCGTCAGCAGCCAAAACGCCTACCCAAGGGGTCATGTTAGTCACCTTTTTTGGTTCCGTCGCCTGCGTAATCAACTGGGGATTCGGTCTGGTGGTTGGCGCAATGTTTGCTCGCGAAGTTGCACGTCGGGTACCAGGCTCCGACTATCCGTTGTTGATCGCTTGCGCCTATATCGGCTTTCTCACCTGGGGCGGTGGTTTTTCCGGCTCAATGCCGCTACTGGCAGCAACACCGGGGAATCCCGTTGAGCACGTCGCAGGGTTAATTCCGGTCAGCGATACCCTGTTTACTGGCTACAACATCTTTATCACCCTGGCCCTGATTGTGGTGATGCCGTTTATCACCCGCATGATGACGCCTAAGCCTTCCGACGTGGTGAGTATCGATCCGAAGCTGTTGTTGGAAGAAGCGGATTTCCAGAAGAAGCTCCCTGCAGACGCCCCACCTTCAGAGAAACTGGAAGAAAGTCGCATCCTGGCGTTGATTATTGGTGCTCTGGGCATTGCTTATCTGGTGCTGTACTTCTCCGAGAAGGGATTCAACATCACCATCAACACCGTCAACCTGATGTTTATGATTGCCGGTCTGTTGTTGCATAAAACGCCGATGGCCTATATGCGGGCGGTAAGTGCGGCTGCGCGCAGTACTGCCGGGATTCTGGTGCAATTCCCCTTCTATGCCGGGATCCAGTTAATGATGGAACACTCCGGCCTCGGTGGCCTGATCACCGAATTTTTCATCAATGTCGCCAACAAAGATACCTTCCCGCTGATGACCTTTTTTAGCTCTGCGCTAATTAACTTCGCCGTGCCTTCTGGCGGTGGACACTGGGTTATTCAGGGGCCATTCGTCCTTCCTGCCGCGCAGGCGCTAGGGGCCGATCTGGGTAAATCAGTAATGGCGATAGCTTACGGTGAACAGTGGATGAACATGGCACAACCGTTCTGGGCGCTACCTGCACTGGCAATAGCCGGACTCGGTGTCCGCGACATCATGGGCTATTGCATCACTGCCCTGCTCTTCTCCGGCGTCATTTTCGTTATTGGTTTAACGCTGTTCTGACGGCAACTTTATAAAAGGAAGAAAAATGAAAAATTGTGTCATCGTCAGTGCGGTACGTACTGCCATCGGTAGCTTTAACGGTTCACTCGCCTCCACCAGCGCCATCGACCTGGGGGCAACGGTGATCCAGGCCGCTATAGAACGCGCAAATATCGATTCACAACACGTTGATGAAGTGATTATGGGTAACGTGTTGCAAGCCGGGCTGGGGCAAAATCCGGCACGTCAGGCACTGCTAAAAAGCGGACTGGCAGAAACGATATGCGGCTTCACGGTCAATAAAGTGTGCGGTTCAGGTCTGAAAAGCGTGGCGCTTGCCGCCCAGGCGATTCAGGCAGGTCAGGCGCAGAGCATCGTAGCAGGTGGAATGGAGAACATGAGTTTGGCGCCCTACTTACTCGATGCAAAAGCACGTTCTGGTTATCGACTGGGAAACGGGCAGGTTTATGACGTAATCCTGCGCGATGGCCTGATGTGCGCCACCCATGGTTATCATATGGGAATTACCGCCGAAAACGTGGCTAAAGAGTACGGGATTACCCGTGAAATGCAGGATGAACTGGCGCTACATTCACAGCGTAAAGCGGCGGCAGCAATTGAGTCCGGTGCTTTTACAGCCGAAATCGTCCCGGTTAATGTTGTCACCCGGAAGAAAACCCTCGTCTTCAGTCAAGACGAATTCCCGAAAGTGGATTCTACGGCTGAAGCGTTAGGCGCATTGCGCCCGGCCTTCGATAAAGCAGGAACAGTCACCGCCGGGAACGCGTCTGGCATTAACGACGGTGCTGCCGCACTGGTGATTATGGAAGAATCTGCGGCGCTGGCAGCAGGCCTTACCCCCCTGGCTCGCATTAAAAGTTATGCCAGCGGTGGCGTGCCCCCCGCATTGATGGGTATGGGGCCAGTACCTGCCACGCAAAAAGCGTTACAACTGGCGGGGCGTACAACTGGCAGACATTGATCTCATCGAAGCTAATGAAGCATTTGCCGCGCAGTTCCTTGCCGTTGGGAAAACCCTGGGCTTTGATCCTGAGAAAGTGAATGTCAACGGCGGGGCCATCGCGCTGGGGCATCCTATCGGTGCCAGTGGTGCTCGTATTCTGGTCACACTATTACATGCAATGCAGGCACGCGATAAAACGCTGGGGCTGGCAACACTGTGCATTGGTGGCGGCCAGGGAATTGCCATGGTGATTGAACGGTTGAATTAACGAACAAAAACGCCCGATAGCGAAAGTTATCGGGCGTTTTCTTGAACATCGGCAGCGAAGGTAACCCCATTAATCACCAGTCAAAACTTTTCACCAGCGTCAGCTCGCCAGCATTACGCATCGGTACAATAAAAGTTTCCTGTTTCTCATTGACCGATCCTTCATCGGTGATCAGCGTCAATTGGGCGGTAGTTAATTCCGTTTCGCTGCGCCCGCCGTAGTAGTTGATATACACCTGATAGCGCCCGTGAATCGGCGCTGGCATGGCGAAAATCTCGGGTCCGTACCCCGTCGTGACATCCATATCCAGTGCACCACTGTTTTTCAGCACCGTGTTACCGTACCAGGCATGTTCACCGTCAGGCGTAACGACATGAAGATCGAGGTCGGTATTGTCCGTATCCCACGAGAGAACCAGCCGTAAACGCGCGCGAATCGCTCCAGCCCCCGGCGTAGAGTAAAACTGCATTTTTTGTCGGCTTTGCCCATCGGGGCTGATGACCTGCACGCTGTTACTGCCTTCCGTGAAAATATAAGGGCGTGCAAATGAACCATCGGATTCAATTCTCTGCGGCATACTGGCACCGTTGACCACCAGTCGCCCCTGCTGGACTTTTCCCGCCGCAGCATAATTTTTTATTTTGCCGCGGATTTGCGCAGAGATATTTTGATCATCAGCCATGTTGACAGATGACGCGGGGTAATTGATCGACTGTGAAAAACTGGCATCTTCGCCCTCTGCCGGATGCCAGCCAGAGAGCGGTGCATCAATCTCGACTTCCTGCACACCTTCACTGTGAGCGACAGGCGAAAGCGCCACCAGTAACAACGGAAGAAAAATCTTTCGCATAGCATTAGTCCATTAATAATTGTCGGGTCAGCGTTTCGATATAGTTCTCATCAAGCCCGGTGGGATAACCATCAAAGGCCAGGTGAAGATACTCATGGGTTAAATCAAGACGATCCTGAAGCGTAAAGAAGTTACGAATAAACAGCCGTTTCTGCTGCCGATCGGTAAAGGGGAATCCCGAGGCTAAACGGCAAACCGCAAATACATCTGGTTCGTTGTAACCCGTCTCGCCTTGTAACACGCGTCGCCACTGGGGCATTTTTTTCGCCAGCCAGGCTTTCGCTTTTGGCAAAATCTGGCAAGTGGAGCGTGGAGCTCCCCAGCGACTAAGGCTGTTATCGGGATAAGCAAAGGCGAGTATCTGATCGTAACGTTCACCTTGCACCGCCTGGACCGTGGCTTTACGCCAGGATAACGTGCCTTCGGCAGCACGGCTGCCGTGATAATGAACCGGATCGCCCGCATAGATGAGATCCTGCGTCCAGGCGGTCATCGTTCGCGCCCCCGTGGTAGCTGGCGAAGCAGAAACACGCTGCGTGGCGCTGCTGTCCGGGATGGTCAGGCAATCGCCTTCCCGATCGGCATTTTGCTGTAAAAACGTGCGAATCGCCACGGTCATGGCTTTCGCTGCTTCAGGAGGCGTGCTTTTCGCTTCGCGATCCAGAACTCTGGCAACATACTCTTCACGATCGAGATGCGACTGTAATTTCAGTTTGCCCTTCTCTGTAAGTAACGTCGTCTCACCACGGCTAACAAACGTAATGTGGTTACCATTGGCGAACGTCACACGATAACGCCCATTGAGCACACCAGGTTTTACTGCCGTCGAGCTCTTTTCCTCAGTGACTTTTTTCAACGGATAGCGAGCAAACAGATCCACCAGTACACATTGCCCGCTGGCAACTTGCGTCGGCACAGGCAAAACCTGATTAAGTACCGTCGCATAACGGGTTAGTACCGTTTTGCTGGTGCCGCCACCTGCAACCCACAGCGGCGTGCCATCAGTTAACCATCCGGCAAAACCACCCTGGCGGATTTCCTGTTTATCATCGGCAAACCAGCTCCAGGTTTTCACCCGCACACGACTACCGAGCATAGACGCAACACCAATTTTCGCCTCGTCCAACACCACATCCAGTAAGACTTCCTGAGCTTTGTTTTGCGCGGGTAACGTCGCTAATGAATCAAGCAGCGATGTAACGGTTACCGACGTTTCTGGTTTCAGCGTAGAAAGAGATGCTAACCACGCCGGAGCCTGACGCGGTTGCCAGTATTGCCCCCATACATCTGCACTAATGTGCAACCGCTGCGGTGCAAAATAGAGTCCACAGGAGCGTACCAGCGCGGTATCGCGCGTTATGCTCTCCCCCGCCTGGCAACAATAAACCTCTTCCGGGGAGTTTCCGCGACACTGGTAGGGCTGCTCCGGTTGATGGGTATCCTCCAGCCAGGCGTAAACATACAGTTTCCACAAACTCCCTAACGGCGTGGTGAGCGTGTCAGGTAACGTCGAGACATTTGTCACGCCTGACGACGATAACTGATACAGTTGGTCATGCTGCGCGCCCCGCAGCGCCAGTTGTAACGGCTTCTCCTGTGCAAACGTCGGCAGGGTAACCAGCGTTAATAGCCAAACGACTCTGCGCCAGTTCACTTATTTCACCTGCATTCCGGTCCATTCGCTCCCTGCCGCAACACTTTGCTGCGCAGGTGCATAGGAACGCACATAGCGAGCAGGCGGCAGAACGAATTGCCCTTTTTGTGAGAAGCGCAGCAGATGGCGGAAAGTGACCGTTCCCGTCAGTTCTTTCACCGGCACCATATAGGCCAGTTCGCCCATTTCATTACGCGCTTTTTCCAGCGATTGCCCCTGCTGTTTCGCGGCGTTGGGTTTATTGACCGAAATGCCCCACGTTGTCCGTTCAACATCGGCTCCCGGCGGCAGTGGGACTTCCACCTGACCGTAGCGCAGAACTGCATCCTGCTCGCTGGTAAGCGTGATTTCATCGAGATACAGCGCATCGCTGTTAATCTCATTGCTGGTCACCGGCTGCAACGTAAAACTCATTTCTTCATCACCGGGGATAAGCAGATACAACTGGCGTTCAACGGTCACCGGAATATTACTTTGTTGAGCCGTTTTTATCGGTTCACGCCAGCGGACCTGCACGTTTTGCGGCGGTAATTCGTCACCCAAAGAGAGAATTTCCGGCACGCCCTGACCCACCCAACGCCAGTATTCGCCCCCTCCGGTTAACTTATGTTTGGCCCATGCGCCCGCAGGCGCAGGCAACACAACTGGATGCATCGTCGCCATATATTTCGCCAGCCAGTTCATGGCCAGCGCGCGCTCAATAGTGGATTGCTCAGCGGTCAAACCACTTAAAATAGCGGCCGCCTGGGTGGTGTCGCCACCGCTATTGAGCAGCACAACCGTGTGCGCCAGCGGCTGATTGCTGCTTGCCGCTTTATCCCACGCATATTGCTGAACCTGGGGCATCACAGTGGACTTCAACTGCGCTTTTTTCAGCAACGTCATGGTTAAGACGTTTGCCACCGCATCTGCCAGCGGAGATTCCGGTGTATCGAGGATCAAACTGTCATTGATATCGCTGGTGTATTCCTCAGAGAAATCTTCTGTTTTAGTTCCGCGCCGGGCGATAACTTCATCCAACCCTTTCAACAACGTTTTGCACGGCAGATTCATCTCCTGCGCCCACGCCAGCACCAGCGCCCGATGCAATAACGGCATGTTATCCGCCTGCTCCGCGTAGCTGTCGAGCATATGTTGCCAGTATTCCGGTTGTTGCGTTACGCCGAGCGCCTGGCTGGCCTGCCAGTCGGCGTACCATGCCCATGCCGTGAGGAATGCATCGCCATTGCCATCTTCACCCCACCAGGTAAAGCGCGCTCCTGGCCCCGCCAGTTGCATCAGCCGCAGACGGTTATCCTGAATCATCTGACGAATGTCGTTAGCGGCGGCACTTTGATGATCGGCAAGCGAACGCCAGGCAAGACTGAGCGGGATCAGACGGCTACCGGTGTTGATCACGCCCCCCCAGGGTTCCTCTATTAACGCATCAAGATTGTTACGGAAAATCTCCTGCGGCGTTTCGCTACTTTGTAGCCGGATATTGCTCGCCTGCTCGGGCAACATCAGCGCGTTATCGCCACCGCCGAGCATGACGTTTTTCTGCTGTTCAACGGGCCAGCTGTTATCAACAAAAGACAGTTTTGTGCTAATGCTGTCCTGCACTTGCCCATTTTGTTGCAGTTCTGCGCTTAACAAGCCAGATTGCTGAATGTTCTGCGTCAGCGAAATATAATTCGCCCCTTTGTGCAGCGTCAGCGTCTGGCGCATCTCAGCGCCCGCAAATTTAGTCACCAGCGCCACCGGTTCGTTATCCTGCTGACTGAAGATAAACAGTCCTGCCGCCGGTTTGTCGCCCATGCGATAGACCGTTGGCATACTCCACTTCATGTAGAGATTTTTTTCCGAACGCAGATAAGCACGCCCCTGCCCGACCAGTCCGTCGCCGTTCATCCCTCGAGCGGTAATGCGCCAGCGCGTTAACGAATCCGGCATCAGGAATGTAAAGTACGCTTTGCCTTGTTTATCCGTGGTTAGCGACGGTATCCATGCCGCGGTATCCACCTCTTCACGCCGTGGACGTTCAAGCATTTTTACTCGCCGCTCGCTGCGGTTAGTCGCGCCAGGCGCAACCGGCTCGCTGGAGAGCGCCTGATCGTAGCTGATAAATGACAGGCTGGAACTGGTGCGTACATTGTTACGCCCCAGCGGATAGAAAAATTTGCCGATACTCGGCGCGATTTCCGGTTGCAGCGCGTAGATCATTTCATCGACCACGCCAACCGTTAGCTGCGCAGAAACAGGTTTACCTTTCAGCGACGAGGTTAATTCGACATTGACCAGTTCACCTGGCTGGTAATGGGTTTTGTCCGTTTTCACCCGGATATCCAGCTGGGGAACGGCAACTTTGATCCCGGCGTTCTGAAAACTGTACTGACCGTTACGGGTATACAGCACCGAAAAAGTGATGTTAGGCGCAAAGGAATTGCTCACCGGAACGCGGGCTTCATACTGGGTATCGTTTAAGCGTTGTAGCGTCAGCCAGTTTGCCGGATGCGATAGCAGCGACTGCTGTTCCACGCGATCGCGTTCCAGCGTCAATAACGCTTCATCAATTGGCTCCGGGAAGGTAATCAGCATCTTCGCGGTTTCGCCTGGCTGGTACAGCGTTTTATCCGCCACGATGTCTACCGTACCAGTATGCGCCGTGCTGCCCTTACCGCTGACGGCATGGCTTAACCCGGCGAGAATTAAGCCGTCTTTATCGCGTAATGTCAGATTGTAGTTGCCAGGTTTTTCGAAATTAACGGTGAAGGATTTACCGCCAGACGGTAGATCTCCGCTGTGGCTTGTTCGGTCTTCCAGACGTAACCACTCATACTTAACAGGAACCTGCTTTGAAGATTCCAGCGCGGCATAACGGAAAACAACCGACTCGCCGCTATTACTGTATTGTGCGGCGGTGCTTAGAGAGTAATGCGCCAGACCGCGTTCAATGAGGATCTCTTTGGTTGTGGTAACACGATATGCCGCACCGTCGCTGGCAGAGACGGTCAGTAAATAGCGGCTCGGTTTATCTGCTGCGGGAAGATTTAACGCCACATGACCGCTGGCGTCTGAAACTGTTTCACTGCCTTCAAGCGACACAGGGAAGCGCCCGGCATAACGCAAATCGTTACCGACCATCGAAAGTTGTTGAGCGCGCAAACTTAACTGCACGCGGGCATTTTTTACCGGCTCGCCATCCGGGTAGAGCAGTTGCAGTTTGCCGCTGACCGCTTCGCCAGTTTTGAAATCTTTTCTGTCGAGAGCTAAACCAATTTCGAAATGTGGTTTGATGTAGTTTGCCACGCGAAAACTGCTGCTATAGACCTGCTTGCGGTAAGCCAGGCGTAACTCATAACCTCCGGCAACGGCATTTTCTGGCAAGCGGAAACTCCCCTGCCCGCCATTGCGCGCATCAAGCGTGACATCGACGGTTTGCAACAGGCTACCGTTGGCGTCCAGCACTGAAAGCTTCGCCGGTGCGCTGACGATAGGGGATGAATGCAGCGGGTCGTGGAACTCGCGGCCCATCACTTTGACATCAACACGGTCGCCTGCGCGGTATAGAGGGCGATCGGTAAAGATATACAAGCGGGTATTGTAGATTTCGCTTTCGTAGAAGAAGTTCTCGGAGACAAAAACGCCGCCTTCAGCATCTTTACCCAGAATGTATGAACGTTCAGGCGATATATGTTGTAACTGCAAGGTGCCGCTGTCATTGGTGACGCCTCGGGTCATCACGCCAAGACCGTCAGTCCACAGGATTTCTGATCCAGGCTTCGCTTCCCCCTGCTTTTTGCCAGCGGTCCACACCAGAAGCTCGTTACCCGACACTTTACTCAACGCCACGGTATTGGAGACAAACACCACCGTTGTTGCCCGATAACCACCCACCATCGCTTCGACGAGATACAGCCCCGGCTCTTGTTTGCCGAGAGGAATATAAATGTTGCCAGGCTGCGGCGAGATGAAGTTACTGGATGCGCCTTCCAGTTTTACCCCTTGCTGCGGCTCAACCGGTTTTGCCTGCCATAGTGGATAACGGAACTGTTCCACCAGTGGATATTTCTTCAGCGGTGAAAACTGGCTGTTTTGTACATAACGGGAAGGTTTGATGATGGCATTGCCGAGCTGCAATTCCGGTAATGCCTGGGTCACATTCTGCCGTGACTGATAAGAGAAAGAACGCTGCATGACACGGCGAGATTTGCCGTACCAGTTATCCCACAGCCAGGTTAGCGTATTGTTCAGACCGTCACCCAGATACTGCGGTTGTACCACAATGCGGTGCAGGTTTTTCTGCTGGCGCAGAAATGCCATCGGATCAGGAATACGATACAGGCGAACATCCACGCCGCCGTACTCTTCCATCTGATAACGTTGATAATCGCGCCCCGGCGCTTCTAGCCGCACTTTCGCCTCTTCGCTGCTGCTAAAACTGCTGTCAGCGAGCAAAAAGAACGTTCCCCCGGCTGGCGGCGCATAGTTGCTGGAAGGAAGCGAATCGTCAGCATTAACAAGCCCCGCCCCCACAAGAGACAGGCACAGGCAGGCCGCTATTGCGCCAGAAAATTTAAACGATAAATGCCAATGAAATTGGGATTGGAATCGTTGGGTATCCATCGGGTGTCCTTCCATGTCATAAGTTGTTGCAGACTGACTGCGCGCATTCCGTTGTCAGTTTTCGTGGCGCTTCCGGTGTGGTAGATGACGTAACGCCCCATCCAGACCATTAAGTGCTGGGCATCGCCCTGATCGAAAAAAATCATATCGCCAGGCAGTGCCTGGTTTATGTCCTGGCCAATAAACTGGCTGTTGTACTGAATCAAATTAATCGCGGTCACATAGGGTCCGGTTTTCCCGTTCCCCTGGTTCCAGTTTTGTGCCAGTTGTCGTTGCTCAGGTGTTAGCGTCATCTCTGGCGGTAGATACTGGTTTGACAGACCGTTACTTTTTAGCCATTTGCTATCATGAACTTTCAGCGACTCGTTCGCTGCAAAGCGCACCAGGCCTGCGCAATCCTGCTGATACCAACGTGGACTTGGCCCCTGGCGTAGCTGTTCCTGCGCAATGCGCACAAACCAGGCACGAAACAGCCCCGATTGTTCGACATTCAGCATTTCACTCTGAACGCAAAAACAACACAGCCAGCAAATCAGTGCCAGCAGTCCACGCCTCATAATGGCTGCCAGTTGATTGGTAACCATTGCCAGGCGGCGCCCGGTTTCATCTGGTCCAGCTTCATGACATAACGAGGCTGTTGCGATAAAGCGTCCAGTTTCGGCATTAATAAAGTTTGTGCGGCGTTATAAAAAACCGGTTCGAGATTCTTCGGCAGACTGGTCAGCGTTTCGTTACGCAGCAGTTTCGCCATTCCTTGTGGATTGATATAGACCGGAACGACGCCATCAGTGGGTATCACATCCACCATTGCCGGGCGGGTTTTATTCAGTGTTTGCAGCGCGTTATTAACCAGCGTGTCATCGAGGGAGAAAAGCAGCGTTTTGTTTTGCATCGCCAGCGACACGCGGAAAAAATAATCCGACATTAATTGATCTGGTTGCGCCGCCTGCGCTTTCGGATACTGACCGTATCGGGAACTCACTTCGCGACGCCAGATTTGCGCTTCGCCCTGCTGAGTTTGAGTTACCGGTAATACGCCTTCTGGCGCTTTGCTTTCACGAGCACCAATATTTTGGGTAAACAGTTTCCCTGGCAATGGCGCCTGTTCGTCAGTGCCATCAAACTGACCAACAAACAGCGGGGTTTGCAGTTTTGAATCCTCATACCAGCACAGCCCGGCGGCACCATCTAATGCCCCATTCAACTTGTCGTTTTCCTGAGCGATTTGTGAGAGCATCTCTTCAGCAATACCGTGCGAGTAAGGCACCGCCACGCAGAAGCTGGCCCCGGCAGGCATACTGCTCCATACCGGCATAAAATCGAAACTGGCATCCACACTAGCGGATTCATCATTTAACGCCAGAAAGCTATGCCAGCCGTCGTTGCTCATTTCGAAGCGTACGCCAGCAAAAGAAGGCATTAATCGCTGGTAGCCAAAACCCAGCAAATTTGCACTGACCACGATGCGCTGGCGTACTGGCGTTTTTTTCGGCAGCACGCTCTTCCAGACCGAAGCTGGCTTGCCAACGTTTTTTACCGCTCAACAAATCACTTGCGATCGCCGTGGCTTCGGTATCCTGCTGGTCATCTTTAAACAACATATCCGTGCTGGAAAACACCAGCATCTTGTCCTGATATGTCGCGAACATCAGGGCGTTATTGCCGTTATAGCGCAACTGATAAACAGGGATGGTTTCACTATTTAGCTTAATACTACTGATTTCCGTCTTGCTTAATTGGCTGTCGCTGGTAGCAGCAAACAGCAATGGCTCCAGCAACTTGCTCAAGCCACTACGCTGAATAAGCACCATATAATGTGAAAGATGGCCTTGTTTATCGTGCCACAGTGCCGCCTGCGCGGGCTGGTCTAAGAGCGACGAAAAGAGCTTATCTTTCAGCGTGAGATCGTGTTCATAGACAATGCGGCGAATACTGCCTTCAATGCCCAGACGATCGGCATGATTCTGATAATAGAAAACGAAATCTTCACTCAGGACATCGTGGAGAAAAGGAATAGTAAGGAGATCTTTGGGAAGCTGGCTTAGAGAGTCGCTATCGAGAAAGAGGTCAGGTTCATTGAGATCGATTTGCAAATTATTGTGCACTACCAGCGGCGACAACGTTTTTTTCTGGACCACTGCCAGTGTATTGCAATGCCCAGACGCCCGCGGAAAGGAGCGCAACAACACCGACACCTACAAGGCCATAAAACTGCCAGCCTTTCGCCTTTTTTTCACCGCTCATTGCCACATTCCTTGTGTATAACCGTCATTTTTGACGAACGAACTCGCCCTTTAGCGCGCCCTAATACGACAAAAGCCCAGACTTTGCAGCCTGGACTTTTCATTTCGAAGAAGGGATGTTTACTCCCTTCAGTCATGAAGCGATGAAATTATTCTTCTTCCGGTTCGTCGTCAACGTCCACTTCCGGAGCGATTTCATCGTCCCCTTCCGCGGCACTGCCGTCGATGGTATCCAGATCTTCTTCGTCAACCGGTTCAGCAACACGCTGCAGACCCACTACGTTTTCATCTTCCGCAGTACGGATGAGGATCACGCCCTGGGTGTTACGGCCAACGATGCTGATTTCCGAAACGCGAGTACGTACCAGCGTACCGGCATCGGTGATCATCATGATCTGGTCGCAATCATCTACCTGCACCGCGCCAACCACTAAACCGTTACGTTCGGTAACCTTGATGGAGATAACCCCTTTCGTCGCACGCGACTTGGTTGGGTATTCCGCCACTGCGGTACGTTTACCATAACCGTTCTGCGTTGCGGTGAGGATGGCGCCATCGCCACGCGGCACGATCAGAGAGACGACTTTATCGCCTTCGCCTAAGCGAATACCGCGAACACCGGTGGTGTTGCAGCCCATCGCACGGACAGAAGACTCTTTAAAGCGCACCACTTTACCTTCGGCGGAGAACAACATTACTTCATCTTCGCCACTGGTCAGGTCAACGCCGATCAGCTCATCGCCTTCAACCAGTTTGATCGCCACTTTACCGGCGGTACGCAGACGGTTGAACTCGGTGAGGACGGTTTTCTTCACAGTACCGTTAGCGGTCGCCATGAAGACTTTCACGCCTTCTTCAAACTCGGTCACCGGCAGGATCGCGGTGATACGTTCGTCCTGCTCCAGCGGCAGCAGGTTGACGATCGGACGACCGCGCGCGCCACGAGAGGCTTCCGGCAACTGGTAAACTTTCATCGAATAGACGCGACCGCGGCTGGAGAAGCACAGGATATGATCGTGAGTGTTCGCCACCAGCAGTCGGTCGATAAAGTCTTCTTCTTTAATACGTGCGGCAGATTTACCTTTCCCGCCACGACGCTGCGCTTCGTATTCAGAAAGCGGCTGATACTTCACGTAGCCCTGGTGAGAGAGCGTGACGACGACATCTTCCTGGGTGATCAGATCTTCCAGGTTGATGTCTGCGCTGTTGGCGGTGATTTCAGTACGACGTTTGTCACCGAACTGTTCACGAACCAGCTCCAGCTCTTCGCGGATCACTTCCATCAGACGATCGGCGCTACCAAGAATACGCAACAGTTCCGCGATCTGATCCAGCAGCTCTTTGTATTCGTCGAGCAGTTTTTCGTGCTCAAGACCGGTCAGTTTCTGCAAACGCAGATCCAGAATCGCCTGAGCTTGCTGTTCGGTCAGGTAGTACAGACCATCACGCACGCCGAACTCTGGCTCCAGCCATTCCGGACGCGCAGCATCGTCGCCAGCACGTTCGAGCATCGCGGCAACGTTGCCCAGCTGCCACGGATTAGCAACCAACGCGGTTTTCGCTTCTGCAGGCGTCGGCGCATGACGGATCAGCTCGATGATCGGGTCGATGTTTGCCAGCGCCACGGCTAATGCTTCAAGGATATGCGCACGGTCGCGGGCTTTACGCAGTTCGAAAATGGTACGACGGGTCACCACTTCGCGGCGGTGACGAACAAACGCAGCGATGATGTCTTTCAGGTTCATGATCTTCGGCTGACCATGGTGCAATGCCACCATGTTGATACCGAAAGAAACCTGCAACTGGGTCTGGGAGTAGAGGTTGTTGAGCACCACTTCACCGACCGCATCGCGTTTCACTTCAATCACGATGCGCATGCCGTCTTTGTCAGACTCGTCACGCAGCGCGCTGATGCCTTCCACGCGTTTTTTCTTTTACCAGTTCCGCAATCTTCTCGATCAGGCGCGCTTTGTTCACCTGATACGGAATTTCGTGGACGATAATGGTTTCACGCCCGGTTTTGGCGTCGACTTCCACTTCTGCACGGGCGCGGATGTATACCTTGCCGCGACCGGTACGGTAAGCTTCTTCAATACCGCGACGACCGTTAATGATTGCCGCCGTCGGGAAGTCCGGACCCGGGATGTGTTCCATCAGCCCTTCAACGCTGATGTCTTCATCATCGATATACGCCAGACAACCATTGATGACTTCCGTCAGGTTGTGCGGCGGGATGTTGGTTGCCATACCTACGGCGATACCGGAAGAACCGTTCACCAGCAGGTTAGGAATTTTGGTCGGCATGACGTCAGGAATTTTTTCCGTGCCGTCATAGTTATCAACGAAATCGACCGTCTCTTTTTCGAGATCGGCCATCAGTTCATGGGCAATTTTCGCCAGACGGATTTCCGTATAACGCATTGCCGCCGCAGAGTCGCCGTCGATAGAACCGAAGTTACCCTGACCGTCTACCAGCATATAACGCAGCGAGAATGGCTGCGCCATGCGGACGATCGTGTCATAGACCGCCGAGTCACCATGGGGATGGTATTTACCGATTACGTCACCAACGACACGGGCAGATTTTTTATAGGCTTTGTTCCAGTCATTGCCTAGTACGTTCATGGCGTAAAGTACGCGACGGTGTACCGGCTTCAGGCCATCTCGGACATCTGGCAGCGCACGGCCAACAATGACCGACATCGCATAATCCAGATAGGAGCTTTTCAGCTCTTCCTCAATGTTGACCGGTGTAATTTCTCTCGCAAGGTCGCTCATCTAACCGCTATCCCTCTACTGTATCCCGGATTCAAAGGTCGCAAATTATAACACAGCCGCGAAGATCTAGGTAAACCTATACGCTTTATTCACATCCAATGCCTGATATACTCGATTGTCTTGCCAATTACGGAGTAGAAGTGCCAATGAATGCCGAAAAATCGCCGGTAAACCATAACGTAGACCACGAAGAGATCGCTAAATTTGAAGCCGTCGCCTCCCGCTGGTGGGATCTGGAAGGCGAGTTCAAACCACTGCACCGCATTAACCCGCTGCGTCTAGGCTATATTGCCGAGCGTGCTGGCGGATTGTTTGGCAAAAAGGTGCTCGATGTTGGTTGCGGCGGCGGTATTCTGGCCGAGAGTATGGCGCGAGAAGGTGCGACGGTGACCGGTCTGGATATGGGCTTTGAGCCATTGCAGGTGGCAAAGCTGCACGCGCTGGAAAGCGGCATTCAGGTAGAGTACGTACAGGAAACCGTGGAAGAACACGCGGCAAAACATGCCGGGCAGTATGATGTGGTGACCTGCATGGAGATGCTGGAGCACGTCCCCGATCCGCAGTCAGTGGTCAGAGCCTGTGCACAACTGGTAAAACCGGGTGGCGATGTCTTTTTCTCCACGCTTAATCGTAATGGCAAGTCGTGGCTAATGGCGGTGGTCGGCGCTGAATATATCTTGCGCATGGTGCCTAAAGGCACGCACGACGTGAAGAAGTTTATTAAACCGGCAGAATTGCTGGGCTGGGTGGATCAAACCAGTCTAAAAGAGCGCCATATGATCGGGCTGCATTATAACCCGATCACTAATACTTTTAAGCTCGGCCCCGGCGTTGATGTGAACTATATGCTGCACACGCAGAATAAGTAAGGTTATTGTTTGGATTCATCCGGCAACCGTGCCAATGCCTGATGCGACGCTTGCCGCGTCTTATCAGGCCTACAAATGCTCCCCGTCGGCCGGATAAGGCGTTGACGCCGCATCCGGCAACCGCGCCAATACCCGATGCGACGCTTGCCGCGTCTTATCAGGCCTACAAATGCTCCCCGTCGGCCGGATAAGGCGTTGACGCCGCATCCGGCAACGATGCCGGGCGGACAGCGATTACCATTTCACCGTCATCGACAAAAACCCGGCCGTCTGGGCAAAATCATCGCTTCCTTTCTGCCACGCCACGCTGCCACGCAGCGAAACTCGCTGACTGATATTGCCCGTTACTCCCACTTTTATTTCACCACGCTGCTTCGCCGCATCGTCGCTGATTTGGCTACCATCTTCTTCAATTTCCGTCGAATGGGGATCGTGATAATAATTCAGATCTAATGTTGGTGTGACATGAACAGCGGTACGCCATTCACTGTGTAATCCCAGCCGCGTCTGAATATCATCGCCCTGCGATTGTGACACCCGCGCATGGTTAGCGGCGGTAAAATCATCCTGCTGCACGCCCTGATAAATCACCTGCGCCTGCGGTTCAATCACCACACCACGCCCCGGTAACCACTGATACCCCGCTTCCAGCGAAGCAACGATCCCTGATGAGTGGTAATGGTCCGCGCCGTCGTTTTGTTCGCTAACATCATTCGTAAACCACGCGTATTGCAGCCAGCTATCCAGCCAGGCCCCCTGCTTCTGATTACCGTGCTGAAACCAGCTTGAGGTCAGCCCAACAGCATAACCGTGGTTCTGGTTATCGGCGTGAGATCCGGTCATATTCGAGCGGCTGTCCCCCTGGTTATCGCTGTAGCCACCTACAATCCCAAGCATCCACTCGCCATCATCGCCCCTGCGCCCCCTAATCAGGTCACCGCTAAGCTGCACCGTAGAAGTGTCTTCATGCTGAGCCAGTTGCCCTGCCGCCGTGTAATGATAACGTCCGCCGGTAACACGTAAATTCAGCGTTTGACCATCGCCACCAGCGTGATCGTGTCGCTCCATCACAAATGCCTGATTTGCCGCCCGCAGGTTATTAAAATATCCACCAACTTTGGCATTCAGCACAGGCTGATAAGCGGGTGTTGGGTCGGGCTCCGGCGTGGGATCGGGAGTCGGATCCGGATCGGGCGGTGGCGTCGGAGTGACTTTTTGCGAGCGCAGATACCAGTCATTATCATCTTCCACCAACGTATAGTCGTAAGCGCCCATATTGACGTAGCCGCTGCCCGCCAGACTAAACTGCGCATTGTTTTGAAATTGCGTGGGTTCGGCTGCGAAATCAATCACTTTAATGCCTGTAGATGTCGGCTCACCAATCCCGGTAATGGGGTTAACCACCACGGTCGTGTTGCCAGCAGTATTACCGTTCAACACCAGTTGGTCGCTTGCTGAGTCCTCGCCGTTTAATTCGCTATCGAGCAGTAGCGTACCGCCGCCGGTATAATCACCGTTTACCGTCAGCGTATCGCCAGCGACGCCATTTTGCAGGCTAACCGCACCGGACGTATTGGTCAGATCACCATTAACCGTCACGTCTGAAAGATAAGTCAGACTGTCGGTTTCCAGGTTGGTATTAAGCTCACCTGTCAACATCACACCATCGGTGGCATTCACCAACGTACCGTCGCCGTTAAACAGCGAGGCATCCAGTGCGGCGGAAGTATCCTGACTAGTCAGGCGTAAAACCGTACCATCGCTGATGTCGATAGTGCCGCTGGAAGTAGCATCAATAGACTGAATATCCTGATCCGCACCAGTCTCGAACGTCCGCCCCATCACCGACCCACAGCGATGATGCATAAGGAAAGATATCCACAGCATCGCCTTTCAACGTGCCTTCTTCCACTCGCACCGCCGACTGCGCCGTGCCACTGGCAGTCAGTTCCAACGTTCCTGCACCGGTTTTCGTCAGTGTGGTTCCCGCGTCCTGCTGCTGCCCGCTGCTGTCAGCCATCAGTGCGCCCCACTGCGTGTCTACACCCGCATCCACCATCACTTCACCATCGGCGCGCATTTCGATATCACGTCCGTGGCCTGCCGCATCTGAACGCGTGTCAACGTCGGAGGTAATCTCCATCGTGCTATCTTGTTGATTATCAGTAAAGATAACCTGGCGGTTATAGTGGGTATCACCAAGCTGAGAGTTGTCGCTCACCACCAGCGTACCGGAAGCGATTTGTGTTGTGCCGAGGTATTGATTGTCATTTGCCAGGCTGACCTGCCCGTCACCTGCATCCACCACCACATAAACACCATTATTCCCGTCATCGCCAATATGCAGATCATCGCCACCGTAAAGATCGACAACATCCTGCTGACCAATCACCGTACCGCCGCTGCCACTGATTTCCAGACCATCGTTCTCTGACGTACCGCTCTGCCAGGTAGTGAAATCGGAGAGATCCAATACGCCGCCGTTTAACACGATGGACTGCGGATCGTCCTGCATATCCGCAAGGTCCGTGGCGTTACCCGAAAGCGAGAGGATTGCGCCATCTTCCACCACAATATCGCCGGTCAGCGCCATCGACTGCGCACCCGCCAGTACATAACTCCCGTTTTCAGCAATAGTGAGTTGCCCGGCACCTTCAATGGTTCCGCTAAACCCACCTGCATTAACGGTAACATTACCGCCAGCATCAATATTTAACGTGCCATTCTGAAACCCCGTCAGGGAGTGAACAAAAGTCTGCTGTGTAGCGCCAACGTTCAATTCCGCCAGGTCATCCCGATGGCTGATACTGCCGACCATCAGGCCATAGCAATTTTGCGAATTACTCTGGCAACGGTCATCGCCGACATTCATCAGCGAATTGCTACGCCCCAGCGTCACTTCACCGTTTTCGATCCGCATCTCGCCGGTAAAATTATTATTATCCGCATTGAGCACCAGTTCGCCCGCGCCGGTTTTACTGATACTCCCGGTTCCGGCAATGGAATCGATCGCACCATCGTTACTTACGTTACCGATAACCAGAGTTTTATTGGCAGCGATATCAAACCTTACCTGGCTTGAATCGACGAACATAAAGCCGCCCGCCGCTGGAGAAGGAGCATTGCTATAACCTGCTGCGCTGTTGTTCTCATCCACTAACACGCCGCCGTTCTGGCTGTAGCTGTCATCAACAGAAATATCAATAAGATAGGGAGCCGTCGCGCTATTGGTATAAATCGCCCCGCCATAACCTTCGGCAGTATTATTTGTAAAGGCAGTGTTATTTATTATCGTATAACCTGAAGGGTGTGTAATATCGCTATTATTATCGGTGACATCGATTGCACCACCATCACCATCACTGTAACTTGTTGATGTGTATGCCTGGTTATTATCAAAAATATCATCACTTAAATAGACGTCATTATTGATAGTATAAATTGCACCACCTTTGCCGTCATTGGCAATGTTTTTGCTGAACACAGTATTAGCAACACTTATATCTACTGCACCAGGGTCATTGGTCCCAGAAGAGTAGATAGCGCCACCATATCCTCCGGCCACGTTACCCACAAAAATAACATTATCAAGATTCAGCGTTGAGTTTTCTTTGGCAAATATTGCCCCACCATTATTATATTCGCCATTTACGGTATTATTCGCAAACAAGGTCATACCGCTTTCATTTTCTGGCGATAGTAAAAGTCCTGCCCCCTGTTGCAAAAATACTGCCCCTCCGCTGGCGTTATTTGTCATATCCGAAAAAACCAGCCATTGTCCATCAGCGACGATCCAGTCTTGTGTAATGCCTGAAAGGCTTTGTCTGCTGGCCTGGCAACTGCTGGTTACGTAGCTTCCCTGACATGATTCAAAAGCCTGCGACGAGGCATTTGCGGCTGTTAATGACCCCGCCATTATGGCAGGGATCCCCCATATCATCCCTTTAGCAGAAAAAAGAATCCATTTTTTACTTTGCATGACCTGGTTACCACTTAAATAACATCGGTCTATTAAAAAACAGGTTCTGCCTTTAAATAAAAATTAATTGTAAATCGAAAATAAATTAACCTTATGATATGGCAGTTAATGATAATAAATAGATCTGAAAATTTTCTTAAACTCACATTAATTCTTTAATTAACAATACTTAAATGACATTAATTTTATTAAATAATTTATCAACCATAAGAAAAATCAACATTGAGAGTAATTATTTAACATTAACTGAATAAAAAAACACCGTTACCGACCTTACAGCAGGTTACAAATGCTCATATTGTGAACAATGAAAATAAATGATTGCTCCAGATGCTGTTGTGGCAAAATCAATTTTTGTTGAATTGAATTAAGCGCAACAAATAACCTGGATCAATAATCATCTTAAATTGAACGTTCAAGAAATCACCGAACGGTTATTTTTAACAAATTTTTCTCTTCCCATTGACTTTCCCGAACACCTTGTCTGACCTAAGGTACGCGGAAGTCACTTTTTCCTTCCTGAGTTATCCACAAAGTTATGCACTTGCAAGAGGGCCATTTTCACACTATCTTGCAGTGAATCCCAAATAGACCCCCTATATATAGTGTTCGTTGCAGCTTTCCTTACTACAGGTAGTTGCGCGAAACTATTGCGGAAAAAACAGGTACGACATACATGAATCAGAATCTGCTGGTGACAAAGCGCGACGGTAGCACAGAGCGCATCAATCTCGACAAAATCCATCGCGTTCTGGACTGGGCGGCAGAAGGACTGCATAACGTTTCGATCTCCCAGGTCGAGCTGCGCTCCCATATTCAGTTTTATGACGGAATCAAGACCTCCGACATCCACGAAACTATTATCAAGGCTGCCGCTGACCTGATCTCCCGTGATGCACCGGATTATCAGTATCTCGCCGCGCGCCTGGCAATTTTCCACCTGCGTAAAAAAGCCTACGGCCAGTTTGAGCCGCCTGCGCTGTACGACCACGTGGTGAAAATGGTCGAAATGGGCAAATACGATAATCATCTGCTGGAAGACTACACGGAAGAAGAGTTCAAGCAGATGGACACGTTTATCGTTCACGACCGTGATATGACCTTCTCTTATGCTGCCGTTAAACAGCTGGAAGGCAAATACCTGGTACAGAACCGCGTGACCGGCGAAATCTACGAGAGCGCCCAGTTCCTTTATATTCTGGTTGCCGCGTGCCTGTTCTCGAACTACCCGCGCGAAACGCGTCTGGAATACGTGAAGCGTTTTTACGACGCGGTTTCCACATTTAAAATTTCGCTGCCGACGCCAATCATGTCAGGCGTGCGTACTCCGACCCGCCAGTTCAGCTCCTGCGTGCTGATCGAGTGCGGCGACAGCCTGGATTCCATTAACGCGACCTCCAGCGCGATTGTGAAATACGTTTCCCAGCGTGCGGGGATCGGCATCAACGCCGGGCGTATTCGTGCACTGGGTAGCCCGATTCGTGGCGGTGAAGCGTTCCATACCGGATGTATTCCGTTCTACAAACATTTCCAGACGGCGGTGAAATCCTGCTCCCAGGGCGGCGTGCGCGGCGGTGCGGCAACGCTGTTCTACCCAATCTGGCATCTGGAAGTGGAAAGCCTGCTGGTGTTGAAAAACAACCGTGGGGTTGAAGGCAACCGCGTGCGTCATATGGACTACGGGGTACAAATCAACAAACTGATGTATACCCGCCTGCTGAAAGGTGAAGATATCACCCTGTTCAGCCCGTCCGACGTACCGGGGCTGTACGATGCGTTCTTCGCCGATCAGGAAGAGTTTGAACGCCTGTACACCAAATATGAGAAAGACGACAGCATCCGCAAGCAGCGTGTGAAAGCCGTTGAGCTGTTCTCACTGATGATGCAGGAACGTGCGTCTACTGGTCGTATCTATATTCAGAACGTTGACCACTGCAACACCCACAGCCCGTTTGATCCGGCTATTGCGCCAGTGCGCCAGTCTAACCTGTGCCTGGAAATCGCTCTGCCGACCAAACCGCTGAATGACGTTAACGACGAAAACGGTGAAATCGCGCTGTGTACGCTTTCTGCTTTCAACCTGGGGGCAATTAACAGCCTGGATGAACTGGAAGAGTTGGCCGTTCTGGCGGTACGCGCACTTGACGCGCTGCTGGATTATCAGGATTACCCGATCCCGGCAGCCAAACGCGGGGCGATGGGTCGTCGTACACTGGGTATTGGTGTGATCAACTTCGCTTACTATCTGGCGAAGCACGGTAAACGCTACTCCGACGGCAGCGCCAACAACCTGACGCATAAAACCTTCGAAGCGATTCAGTATTATCTGCTGAAAGCCTCTAATGAGCTGGCGAAAGAGCAAGGCGCATGTCCGTGGTTTAACGAAACCACCTATGCGAAAGGGATCCTGCCGATCGATACCTATAAGAAAGATCTGGATGTCATCGCTAATGAGCCGCTGCATTACGACTGGGAAGCACTGCGTGAGTCAATCAAAACGCACGGTCTACGCAACTCCACGCTTTCTGCTCTGATGCCGTCCGAGACCTCTTCGCAGATCTCTAACGCCACTAACGGTATTGAACCGCCGCGCGGTTACGTCAGCATCAAAGCGTCAAAAGACGGTATTCTGCGCCAGGTGGTGCCGGACTACGAGCATCTGCACGACGCCTACGAGTTGCTGTGGGAAATGCCGGGTAACGATGGCTACCTGCAACTGGTTGGTATCATGCAGAAATTTATCGATCAGTCGATCTCTGCGAATACTAACTACGATCCGTCACGCTTCCCGTCAGGAAAAGTACCGATGCAGCAGTTGCTGAAAGACCTGCTCACCGCCTACAAATTCGGGGTCAAAACGCTGTATTATCAGAACACCCGTGACGGCGCAGAAGACGCGCAGGACGATCTGGTGCCGTCAATCCAGGACGATGGCTGCGAAAGCGGCGCATGTAAGATCTGATATTGAGATGCCGGATGTGGCGTAACCCTTATCCGGCCTACGGTTCGAATTTGTAGGCCTGACAAGACGCGCCAGCGTCGCATCAGGCACAGGATGCTGCGTAAAATGCCTTATCCGGCATTAAACTCCCAACAGGACATATTCATGGCATATACCACATTTTCACAGACGAAGAATGATCAGCTCAAAGAACCGATGTTCTTTGGTCAGCCGGTCAACGTGGCCCGCTACGATCAGCAAAAATATGAAATCTTCGAAAAGCTGATCGAAAAGCAGCTCTCTTTCTTCTGGCGTCCGGAAGAAGTTGACGTCTCCCGCGACCGTATCGATTATCAGGCCCTGCCTGAACACGAAAAGCACATTTTTTATTAGCAACCTGAAGTACCAGACGTTGCTCGATTCAATTCAGGGTCGTAGTCCGAACGTGGCGCTGCTGCCGCTAATTTCTATTCCGGAACTGGAAACCTGGGTAGAAACGTGGGCATTTTCAGAAACGATTCACTCTCGTTCTTATACCCATATCATTCGTAATATCGTTAACGATCCGTCTGTTGTATTCGACGATATCGTCACCAACGAGCAGATCCAGAAACGCGCAGAAGGCATTTCCCGCTATTACGATGAACTGATCGAGATGACCAGCTACTGGCATTTGCTGGGCGAAGGCACCCACACTGTTAACGGTAAAACCGTGACCGTTAGCCTGCGCGAGCTGAAGAAAAAACTGTATCTCTGCCTGATGAGCGTTAACGCGCTGGAAGCGATTCGTTTCTACGTCAGCTTTGCTTGTTCCTTTGCCTTTGCAGAACGCGAACTGATGGAAGGTAACGCCAAGATTATTCGCCTGATTGCCCGTGACGAAGCCCTGCACCTGACTGGCACCCAGCATATGCTGAATCTACTACGCAGCGGCGCGGATGATCCGGAAATGGCGGAAATAGCCGAAGAGTGTAAGCAAGAGTGCTATGAGCTGTTTGTCCAGGCGGCACAGCAGGAGAAAGACTGGGCGGATTATCTGTTCCGTGACGGTTCGATGATAGGTCTGAACAAGGACATTCTCTGCCAGTACGTCGAGTACATCACCAACATCCGCATGCAGGCAGTTGGTTTGGATCTGCCGTTCCAGACGCGTTCCAACCCGATCCCGTGGATCAACACCTGGCTGGTGTCGGATAACGTACAGGTTGCTCCGCAGGAAGTGGAGGTCAGTTCTTATCTGGTCGGTCAAATTGACTCGGAAGTGGACACCGACGATTTGAGTAACTTCCAGCTCTGATGACCCGCGTTACCTTGCGCATCACTGGCACACAACTGCTGTGCCAGGATGAACACCCTTCCCTTCTGGCGGCGCTGGAATCTCATAATGTGGCGGTTGAGTACCAGTGCCGCGAAGGCTATTGCGGCTCCTGTCGCACACGCCTGGTTGCAGGTCAGGTTGACTGGATTGCCGAACCGTTAGCCTTTATTCAGCCAGGGGAGATTTTGCCCTGTTGTTGCCGGGCAAAAGGCGATATCGAAATCGAGTTGTGATCTGGCACTAGTGCCAGATGCGACGCTGATGCATCTTATCTGGCCTACAACGGTTTTTTGTAGGTTGGATAAGGCGTTTACGCCGCATCCAACATGGCATGCGCGAATAGTTGCCAGATGCGACGCTGATGCGTCTTATCTGGCCTACAACGATTACATGGCGTAGTAATACGCTTTCACCTGTTCCCAGTCGGCTTTGGGAATCGGCTCCAGATATTTTTCCAGTTGGCGGAAGTCATGATTGATCGCTTTATGGCGCCGTACACGACGGCGGCTTTTCTCCAGGTCAAGAAAACCAGCTTCTGCTTTACCTTCCGTTTTCACATAGATATGTCGAACATAACAGCAACCATGCTGCCGATTAACGCTATGCATTTTCTTAAACGCCAGCGCTACCGCTTTTAGCATCCCTTCGCGAACATCATCAGCAAAAGGCGTAATTGCATGTTGCGCATACCAGTCAGCAATGCTGACAAACCCCGCCATATCTTCTGTCACCAGCAACGCACGCCATTCGCCATCAATTTTCACCGCTTCTCCAAAAACGATTTTCGGCACAATCACGCCAGCGCGTTCCAGATCTTTTATCACCGCAACCTCGCGCACAATCGTCGGGCGACCAAACGGATAGCGGAGGGAATGAAACAGGTGCTGAGTCATGCGCTTCACGTAAATTTTTTGCCCGTCTCGTTCAACGCATTGCACCCCACTCATGCCATTGCGGCGGAAATTCGGCTCTTCAACCCAGTCTCCTTCCGTTGCCCACCAGTGATTAAATTCATCGAGTTTTGCTGAAACAACCATACCCTGTCGCCTGTTGTTATTGTTAACGACAACGACTATAGGTGTTCACCTTAAGAAAAACTTAATAAAAAGTGTTTATTAATGGGTTTCTTTTGCCGGAAACAAGTCATCCCGCGCTAAATAACAGCAAGTAAGGATAACCAACAGATTTTATTGAAGAATTAACTATGCCCACTATGTGTAGGGGTGTGGATGAAGAGTGGTATCGGATGGCACATAAGTGCCATCCGACACTGAATTTACTCTTTGTTGAGGAATTTTACCGCCTTGTCAGGGAAGTCGGTAAATAACCCATTAACACCGGCTTTATTGTACAGAATGTCATACAACTGATTCACATCGGTGGCATATTCCGGTAGCTTGTCGGCCCGCACGGTATAAGGATGCACCACCAGCTTATTCTGCTGTGCATCTTTTACCATTCCGGTAAGCTTGATATTACCCGGCTGCGATGTCTCATCAATCACCATATGGTAATCCGGGCCAATACCATCAGCATATTCCGCTACCTGTTTCATGGCACCCGGTTTGAACATCCAGTCATAGCTGTAATTAACCCAGCTTCCGTCCGGTTGTTTCTGCTGAGTTTCGTTCCAGTCGGTATAGGCAATCAGCTGTACCAGGTTGAGGTCCATACCCATTTTAGGTTCCAGCTCATTCTTAATACGCTTCAGTTCATCAGCATCAAAGCATTGCAGATAAACCTTATCATCCTTACCGGTGTAGCCATATTTCTTCAGCACTTCCAGGGTTTTTGCCGCAATATCCTTCCCTTCCTGATGATGGAACCACGGCGCTTTAATCTCTGGATAGATACCAATATTTTTCCCGGTCGAATGGTTTAGCCCCTGAACAAATTCAATTTCCTCTTCGAAAGTGTGCACCCGGAAGTCAGATTTACCCATCGGGAAACGCCCGGGAAAAGTCTGCACTTTTTTACCGTTTTCAATATCGAAGCCTTCAGTGAATTTTAAAGACTTAATTTCATCCAGCGTGAAATCTATCGCGTAGTAACGACCGTCTTTACGCGCCTGTCCGGGAAACGATCGGCAACATCAGTAACACGATCGAGATAGTGGTCATGCAGAACGACCAGATGGTCGTCCTTCGTCATCACCAAATCCTGTTCAAGATAATCGGCCCCCTGCGCATACGCCATCGCCTTTGCAGGCAGCGTATGCTCCGGCAAATAACCACTGGCGCCACGATGGGCAATCACTATTTTCTCACTGTTATCCGCCGCCATTGCACTGCTTCCCATGATCATTCCACTCATCATGATAGCCATGCTAAGGTTTTTCAGCGTCAATTTCATGCCATTAGCCTCCGTTGCGTTTTTGCTGTAATTCCTGATGGCGACGTTTTTTCGCCAATCATCACGACAATTAACAAGATAACCGCCAGGATGCTGCCGCCAATCATCACCATGAAGCCACCATCCCAGCCAAAGTAGTCAACGGTGTAGCCGACAATCGCGCTTGCCGCTACGGAACCACCAAGGTAACCAAACAGTCCGGTAAAGCCCGCCGCCGTACCTGCCGCTTTCTTCGGCGCCAGTTCCAGCGCGTGCAGACCAATCAGCATGACTGGGCCGTAGATCAGGAAGCCGATAACAATCATACAAATCATATCGACGGTTGGGTTGCCTGCCGGGTTCATCCAGTAAACGATGGTGGCGATGGTCACCAGTGTCATAAAGAAGACGCCGGTTGCCCCACGGTTACCGCGGAAGACTTTGTCCGACATCCAGCCGCACAGCAGGGTGCCCGGAATACCCGCATACTCATAGAAGAAGTAGGCCCAGGAGGATTTATCCAGCGCGAAGTGTTTCACCTCTTTCAGATAAGTCGGTGACCAGTCGAGGATGCCGTAACGCAGCAGATAGACGAACACGTTGGCGATGGCGATGTACCACAGCAGTTTGTTCGGCAGCACGTACTGCATGAAGATCTGTTTCGCGGTCAGTTCCTGTTCCGCTTTTTCGTTATAGTCGTCCGGGTAATCATTTTTGTACTCTTCGATCGGCGGCAGGCCACAGGATTGCGGGGTATCGCGCATCATCGCAAAGGCGAACAGAGCCACCAGAATGGCACAGAAAGCCGGCATATAGAGCGCCGCGTGCCAGTCATTGAACCAGGCCATCCCCAGCAGGAACAACAGCGGCGGAATACCACCACCGACGTTATGCGCACAGTTCCACACCGACACAATGCCGCCACGTTCTTTCTGCGACCACCAGTGCACCATAGTACGACCGCACGGCGGCCATCCCATCCCCTGGAACCAACCGCAGAGGAACAGCAGCACAAACATCACCGCAATGCTCGATGTCGCCCACGGAACAAAGCCCATAAAAAGCATAACTGCCGCAGCAAGAATCAGACCTGCTGGCAGGAAAACGCGCGGATTCGAGCGGTCCGACACCGACCCCATGATGAATTTCGAAAATCCGTAGGCAATTGAGATCCCTGAAAGGGCAAAACCTAAATCACCACGTGAGAACCCCTGCTCCACCAGGTAGGGCATCGCGAGAGCAAAGTTCTTACGAACCAAATAGTAAGCGGCATAACCAAAGAATATCCCCAGGAAAATTTGCCAGCGCAATCGACGGTAAGTCGGGTCGATCTCCGCAGCAGGTAAGCGCGCCTTGTGTGGCGCTGGTTTAAAAATACTCAACATTTATAGCCTCCGTGGCCGTGGTCTTATTTATGATTAACAGCCTGATTCAATGGAAGAACCTGCCGTTTCTTGAGTTGCCGCGATGTTAATTAATCATTCATTCCATGAATGTGAATTACCGCACACATTATTAAATAAGATTTACAAAATGTTCAAAATGACGCATGAAATCACGTTTCACTTTCGAATTATGAGCGATTATGCGCGAAATCAAACAATGTATGTTTTTTCTGTGGCTAAATGAGACAAAACGAACTTTTGAGGGATAACAATGAAAACTCGCGATTCGCAAACAAGTGACGTGATTATCATTGGCGGCGGCGCAACGGGAGCCGGGATTGCCCGCGACTGTGCCCTGCGCGGGCTGAAAGTGATTTTGGTTGAACGCCACGACATCGCAACGGGAGCCACCGGGCGTAACCACGGTCTGCTGCACAGCGGCGCACGCTATGCGGTTACCGATGCGGAATCGGCCCGCGAATGTATTAGTGAAAACCAGATTTTAAAACGCATTGCGCGTCACTGTGTCGAACCAACCAACGGCCTGTTTATCACCCTGCCGGAAGATGATCTCTCCTTCCAGGCGACTTTTATTCGTGCTTGCGAAGAGGCTGGAATCAGTGCTGAAGCCATTGATCCGCAGCAAGCACGCATTATAGAACCTTCCGTTAACCCGGCACTGATTGGCGCGGTAAAAGTTCCGGATGGCACCGTTGACCCATTCCGGCTGACCGCAGCGAACATGCTCGATGCAAAAGAACATGGTGCCGTTATCCTTACTGCTCATGAAGTCACGGGACTGATTCGTGAAGGCGCGACGGTGTGCGGTGTTCGTGTACGTAATCATCTCACCGGTGAAACTCAGGCACTTTATGCGCCTGTAGTGGTGAACGCTGCGGGGATCTGGGGGCAACATATTGCCGAATATGCCGATCTGCGCATTCGCATGTTCCCGGCGAAAGGATCGCTGCTGATCATGGACCACCGCATTAATCAGCATGTGATCAACCGCTGCCGTAAACCTTCCGACGCCGATATTCTGGTGCCTGGCGATACCATTTCGCTGATTGGCACCACCTCTTTACGCATTAATTACGATGAGATAGACGACAACCGAGTGACGGCAGAAGAAGTGGATATTCTGCTGCGTGAAGGGGAAAAACTGGCCCCCGTGATGGCGAAAACGCGCATTTTGCGGGCCTACTCTGGCGTGCGCCCGTTGGTTGCCAGCGATGACGACCCGAGCGGCCGTAACGTCAGCCGTGGCATCGTGCTGCTCGACCATGCCGAACGCGATGGTCTGGACGGGTTTATCACCATCACTGGTGGCAAACTGATGACCTATCGTCTGATGGCGGAATGGGCTACCGACGCGGTATGTCGCAAACTGGGCAACACGCGCCCCTGTACGACCGCTGATCTGGCACTGCCTGGTTCACAGGAACCCGCTGAAGTCACCTTGCGTAAAGTCATCTCCCTGCCTGCCCCGCTGCGCGGTTCTGCGGTTTATCGTCATGGCGATCGCACACCCGCCTGGTTAAGTGAAGGCCGTTTGCACCGCAGCCTGGTTTGTGAGTGTGAAGCCGTTACCGCTGGCGAAGTTCAGTACGCAGTAGAAAATTTAAACGTCAACAGCCTGCTGGATTTACGTCGCCGCACCCGTGTGGGGATGGGCACCTGCCAGGGCGAACTCTGTGCCTGCCGGGCAGCTGGATTGTTGCAACGCTTTAACGTCACCACCTCCGCGCAATCTATCGAGCAACTTTCCACCTTCCTTAACGAACGCTGGAAAGGCGTGCAGCCCATTGCATGGGGAGACGCATTGCGCGAAAGCGAATTTACCCGCTGGGTTTATCAGGGACTGTGTGGTCTGGAGAAGGAGCAGAAAGATGCGATTTGATACTGTCATTATGGGCGGCGGTCTTGCCGGATTACTCTGCGGCCTGCGATTGCAAAAACACGGTCTGCGCTGTGCCATTGTCACCCGTGGACAGAGCGCTCTGCATTTCTCATCCGGATCGCTGGATTTGCTGAGCCACCTGCCAGACGGTCAGCCGGTGGCAGACATTCATGCAGGGCTGGAGTCTTTGTGCCATCAGGCACCTGCCCACCCTTACAGTCTTCTCGGCCCACAACGCGTACTGGATCTCGCTTGTCAGGCGCAGGCATTAATTGCGGAAAGTGGCGCGCAATTGCAGGGCAGCGTGGAACTGGCCCATCAGCGCGTTACCCCGCTCGGCACTTTGCGTTCGACCTGGTTAAGTTCGCCAGAAGTTCCCGTCTGGCCGCTACCCGCGAAGAAGATATGTGTAGTGGGGATAAGCGGGCTGATGGATTTCCAGGCGCATCTTGCGGCGGCTTCGTTGCGCGAACTGGATCTTTCGGTTGAAACTGCTGAAATTGAACTGCCGGAACTGGATGTGTTACGCAATAACGCCACCGAGTTTCGCGCGGTGAATATCGCCCGTTTCCTTGATAACGAAGAAAACTGGCCGCTGTTAATTGATGCGCTAATCCCTGTCGCCAATACCTGTGAAATGATCCTGATGCCCGCTTGCTTCGGCCTGGCCGATGACAAACTGTGGCGTTGGTTGAATGAAAAACTACCTTGTTCACTTATGCTTTTGCCAACGCTGCCGCCTTCCGTGCTGGGTATTCGTCTGCAAAACCAGTTACAGCGCCAGTTTGTGCGCCAGGGCGGCGTGTGGATGCCGGGCGATGAAGTGAAAAGTGTGACCTGCAAAAACGGCGTGGTGAGCGAAATCTGGACCCGCAATCACGCCGATATCCCGCTGCGTCCGCGTTTTGCTGTGCTTGCGAGCGGCAGTTTCTTTAGCGGCGGGCTGGTGGCAGAACGCGACGGCATTCGTGAGCCGATTCTCGGCCTTGATGTACTGCAAACCCCTACGCGGGGTGAGTGGTATAGAAGTGACTTTTTTGCTGCGCAACCGTGGCAACAGTTCGGCGTAACCACTGACGAGGCGCTACGCCCGTCACAGGCTGGTCAAACAGTAGAGAACTTGTTTGCCATCGGTTCGGTGCTGGGCGGATTTGATCCCATCGCCCAGGGATGCGGCGGCGGTGTTTGTGCCGTCAGTGCTTTACATGCCGCTCAACAGATTGCCCAACGCGCAGGAGGCCAACAATGAACGACACCAGCTTCGAAAACTGCATTAAGTGTACCGTCTGCACCACCGCCTGCCCGGTGAGCCGGGTGAATCCGGGCTATCCAGGGCCAAAACAAGCCGGGCCGGATGGCGAGCGTCTGCGTCTGAAAGATGGCGCACTGTATGACGAGGCGCTGAAATATTGCATCAACTGCAAACGTTGCGAAGTCGCCTGCCCGTCCGATGTGAAGATTGGCGATATTATCCAGCGCGCACGAGCGAAATATGACACCACGCGCCCGTCGCTGCGTAACTTCGTTTTAAGTCATACCGACCTGATGGGCAGCGTTTCCACGCCGTTCGCACCAATCGTCAATACCGCTACCTCACTGAAACCAGTGCGGCAACTGCTTGATGCGGCGTTAAAAATCGATCATCGCCGCACACTACCGAAATACTCCTTCGGTACATTTCGTCGCTGGTATCGCAGCGTGGCAGCCCAGCAAGCGCAATATAAAGACCAGGTCGCTTTCTTTCACGGCTGCTTCGTTAACTACAACCATCCGCAGTTAGGTAAAGATTTAATTAAAGTGCTCAACGCGATGGGCACCGGTGTACAACTGCTCAGCAAAGAAAAATGCTGCGGCGTACCGCTGATCGCCAACGGTTTTACCGATAAAGCACGCAAACAGGCAATTACGAATGTAGAGTCGATCCGCGAAGCTGTGGGAGTAAAAGGCATTCCGGTGATTGCCACCTCCTCAACCTGTACATTTGCCCTGCGCGACGAATACCCGGAAGTGCTGAATGTCGACAACAAAGGCTTGCGCGATCATATCGAACTGGCGACCCGCTGGCTGTGGCGCAAGCTGGACGAAGGCAAAACGTTACCGCTGAAACCGCTGCCGCTGAAAGTGGTTTATCACACTCCGTGCCATATGGAAAAAATGGGCTGGACGCTCTACACCCTGGAACTGTTGCGTAAGATCCCAGGGCTTGAGCTGACAGTGCTGGATTCCCAGTGCTGCGGTATTGCGGGTACTTACGGTTTCAAAAAAGAGAACTACCCCACCTCACAAGCCATTGGCGCACCACTGTTCCGCCAGATAGAAGAGAGCGGCGCGGATCTGGTCGTTACCGACTGCGAAACCTGCAAATGGCAGATTGAGATGTCCACAAGCCTTTGCTGCGAACATCCGATTACGCTGCTGGCCCAGGCGCTGGCTTAAACTCCTTTCTGATGCCCGGTAAGCATGTTGTTACCGGGCATTTTTGCGTACACGATTCCGTGCCCAATGTATGCGTTGCAACGCAGTGAAAATTCCTCTGAAAACGTCTCGCAAAGGCTGAAACTGGCAGATGTCAAAGGCCTGGGATAACCGTAATGTCGCGTCATCATAAATATCAGGTGACGGACAACCATGACTGAATCAACAACATCCTCCCCGCATGATGCGGTGTTTAAAACCTTTATGTTCACACCCGAAACCGCACGGGATTTTCTCGAAATACATTTACCAGAACCACTGCGCAAGCTTTGCAACCTGCAAACCTTACGCCTGGAACCCACTAGTTTTATTGAAAAAAGTTTACGCGCTTACTACTCGGATGTTTTGTGGTCCGTGGAAACCAGCGACGGTGACGGCTATATCTACTGCGTGATTGAACATCAAAGCTCTGCAGAAAAGAATATGGCTTTTCGGCTAATGCGCTATGCCACTGCCGCCATGCAGCGTCACCTGGACAAAGGCTATGACAGAGTCCCGCTGGTGGTGCCGTTGCTGTTTTATCATGGCGAAACCTCGCCCTACCCGTACTCACTCAACTGGCTGGATGAGTTTGATGATCCGCAACTTGCCCGGCAGTTGTACACCGAAGCTTTTCCGTTGGTGGATATCACCATCGTACCTGACGATGAGATCATGCAACATCGGCGTATAGCTCTGCTGGAACTGATTCAAAAGCATATTCGCGACCGCGATTTAATCGGTCTGGTCGACAGGATCACCACGCTTTTGGTTAGGGGCTTGCACTAATGACAGCCAGGTGCAAACGCTGTTTAATTATCTACTGCAATGCGGCGATACCTCCCGTTTCACCCGCTTTATTGAGGAAATTGCCGAACGTTCACCACTACAAAAGGAGAGATTAATGACTATTGCTGAACGGCTGCGGCAGGAAGGACACCAGATTGGCTGGCAGGAGGGTAAATTAGAAGGTTTGCAGGAAGGCATGCATGAACAAGCCATTAAAATTGCCTTGCGAATGCTGGAACAGGGCATCGATCGTGACCTGGTACTCGCAACTACCCAGCTAAACGAAGCCGATCTGACAGCGAAAAACCACTAACTAACATACCGGCCCACAGGTAATCCCTATGGGCCTTTGATATCAATAACTACCTTTTATGCGTGGCCCATTTTTGCCTGATTTAAATATCGCCAGTCGTTGATCCAGGGCATCGCTATAGAGCATCGTGTCAACGCCAACAGCGACAAAGTTCGCTCCCCACGCCAGGCATTGCTGCGCCATATCAGGAGCCACAGCCAGAAAACCAGCCGCTTTACCCGCAGCGCGGATCCGCCGAATGCTTGCTTCAATAATACGCTGTACTTCCGGGTGGCCGGCGTTATCCGGATACCCCAACGACGCTGAGAGATCCGCAGGCCCAATAAATACGCCATCAATCCCCTCGACTTCGAGGATTTCGTCCAGGTTATCCAGTGCCGTTTTACTTTCCACCTGCACCAACAGACAAAGCGAGTCGTTGACTTGCGCCATGTAGTTCTCAATGCGTCCCCAGCGCGCAGCACGAGCCACGCTGGCCCCGACACCACGCTCACCGTAGGGTGGATATCGGGTAGCAGACACCACCTGACGTGCCTGTTCGGCAGTATCGACCATCGGGATCAGTAGGGTTTGAGCGCCAATATCCAGTACTTGTTTAATCAGCGACTTACTCCCCTCCACCGGGCGGATCACGGGTTGGCTGGCATAGGGCGCTATCGCCTGTAACTGGTGATAAAGATCCTGAATGGTATTTGGCGCGTGCTCTCCGTCAATCAGCAACCAGTCATAACCGGAAGTAGCGGCGATTTCTGCCATATAGGCAGTCGTTGAGCTTAACCATAGACCAATTTGCACTTCACCTTTGCGTAAGCGTTCTTTGAAGGGATTGGTTAATAATGCGTTCATCATATTCCTTAACCTATTAGTGATGTGCCACGTTAGTCTGCACAACTGAGCGACTTACACGTAGAGTGAAAATAATCAGCGAGCCGACGACCGCCACCGCAGCCAGCGTCAGCAATCCTGCCGCATCGCTGGCAAACAAGGTTTCTGCTCTTACGCGCAGGATCGGGGCGATAAATCCGCCCACTGCGCCAAACAGGTTAACAAAACCAATCCCCGCCGCCAGCGCCGTACCAGAAAGCAGTTGTGTCGGCATAGTCCAGAACACCGGCTGCACGGCAATAAACCCTATTGCTGCAACACATAGCGCAACGATTGCCAGTACTGGCGAAAGTAGCCCGGAAAGGCCAATACCAATGCCCGCGGCCAGCAATGTCAGCGCCGCGACATTACGCCGTTCGCCGGTTTTATCGGAATAGCGCGGAATAAGCCAGGTCCCAAACAAGGCCGCAACCCACGGAATGGCGGTGACCACCGACGCTGTAAAGCCCACTTTTGTTCCCAGCAATGCCGCAACCTGGGTCGGCAGGAAGAAAATTAATCCGTAAACCGCCACCTGAATGGTCAGGTAGATAATCGCCAGTTGCCAGACTCGCCCATTACGCAGCGCATCGCTCAGCCGAGAAGTCACTTTCTGTTGTTCTTCACTTGCCAGTTGATTGATAAGCAACGTTTTTTCTTGTTTACTCAGAAAACGTGCCTGCTCCGGTGTGTCATCAAGCCAAAAGAATGTGAATACCCCAGCGCCGACTGCCAACAATCCTTCAATCACAAACATCCAGAACCAGCCGGGATGCCCCATAAATCCATGCATCTCCAGCAGCGCGCCGGAAAGCGGTGATCCCAGTGTTAACGCCAGCGGTGCGCCCATATAGAACAGCCCCATAATGCTGGCGCGATTACGCTGCGGAAACCATTGCGAAGTGAGATAAATCATACCAGGGAAAAATCCGGCTTCCGCTGCGCCAAGCAGTGTGCGAACGATCAGAAATTTCGCTTCAGTATCGGCCCATGCCATGGCTGCCGAAAGAAATCCCCACAGCAGTGTTGTCGTACCAATCCAGGTTCTGGCCCCCAGTTTTCGCATCAAAAGATTCGCCGGAACACCCAGAAACGCATATACCACAAAGAAAATGCCTGCTCCCAGCGCATAAGCTTCATTACTCAACCCGGTATCAATCTGGTAGGTCTGTTTGGCAAAACCGATATTCGAACGGTCGAGAAACGCCAGCACATACAGCGCCAACATAAACGGAATTAAACGCACACGGTTTTTCTTCACCACGGCGTCAAGCAAAGCGGTGCTCATAAAAAGCTCCTTAGAATATGTGGGCGTTACCGTTGTCACAGCAACGCCCGGAGTGATTAGTGGCTGTAGGGGCGTTTCAAATTGCAGTCACGATTGAGTTCGACGCCAAAACCGGGTTTATCAAGCACTGATTTATGAATACGACCATTCACCGGAACCGGCTCATTGAGCAGAATCGGGTCAAACTGCGGACGCATCGTTGAACAATCCGGACTGGTCATCAGGAATTCGCTGAATGGCGTATTGGTGAAGGTGATCACCGCATGGTGGGAGTAAACAGACGAACCGTGCGGCACCACCAGTTGCCCCCTGGATTTGGCGATTGCGGCAATTTCCACCAGCGTGGTTAAGCCACCGCACCAGCCAACATCCGGCTGCATGATGTCGATACCGGTTTCTGAAAGCGTACGAAAAGATTGCAGTGTGCCGTGGTGCTCACCGCTGGTGACCATCATTCCGACTGGCGCGTTGCGTTTCAGTTCGCGATAACCTTCATACTGCTGTGGCGGCAGGCACTCTTCGATCCATTTCAGGTTATAGGGCGCGCAAGCGTGGGCCAGTTTGGTCGCATAGTTCACGTCCTGACTCATCCAGCAGTCGAGCATTAACCAGAAATCCTCACCGCATTTTTCACGCATATCCGCGACCATAGCGGCATCTTTGCGAATCCCCGCATCGCCATCATGTGGCCCCCAGTGCGTCGGCATTTTGCCACCGATAAAGCCCATCTCTTTTGCCAGATCCGGACGCGCACCTGTGGCGTAGAACTGAATCTCATCACGAACAGCGCCGCCTAAAAGTTTATAAACCGGAAGCCCGACCACTTTGCCGAACAGATCCCACAGAGCCAGATCGACACAGGAAATCGTATTCATCACCAGGCCACCAGAGCCGGAGTAATACAGGGTGGCATTGAGCATTTGATCGTGGATCAGTTTGATATCACTGACACATTTACCCTCAATGAAACGGTTAAGGTGTTTTTCGACGATAAAACAGCCCATTTCACCGGCTGTCGAAACAGCGAATCCGGTCTGGCCGTTTTCTGCTTCGACTTCAACAACCAACGTGCCAAGAACGTTAATGCCAAATGACTGGCGTGACTGCTCATAATCGCGGTATTTACTCATCGGGGTGGCAATATGATCGTCTATCCAGTGATTCGCCCCCTGGTCGTGATAATCACCGCCGCCAGCGCCTTTTTCTGCTGTCGCACCGCCAGTAAACCAGGCGCGAACCTGTTTAATTTTTGGTAGGGTCATGATGTTCTCCATTGTTATGAGGCTTGTAAGTCAAAGGGACTTTTCCATCCCAACAGACGTGAAATATCCCTGGCGCAGGCAATGGCCTTGCCCGCCAGATAATCACGGTATTCTTCATTGATTTGTAAGCGGGTACCGACCACCGAAATCGCAGCGGTAAGCTCGTTATTGGCGTTAAACACCGGCGCAGCGACACAACGGACATCGGCGTAATCTTCGCCGTTGTCATAGCTCCAGCCCTGACGGCGAATACGCGCCAGTTCTTCGTGAAGTTGCTGTGGATGAGTAATCGTTGTGGGTGTCGCCTGCTCCCAGACCAGCCCTTCGATAATACTTTGCTGTACAGTTGCAGGTTGCCAGGCAAGCAGGCATTTACCTATTCCGGAGCGATAAAGCGAAAGGCTTTTTCCTTCATGTGAACGCACACTGATGGTGGCTGAAGACTCCACTTTCAGAATGTAATAAGCACTACCGTTATCGATGATCCCAAGGTGGCATAACAGCCCAGTGGTATCCATCAGTTGCGTCAGGCGTGGTCGCGCCAGCTCCCTGAGATCCATCTTGCTTAACGCATGAGCGGAAAGCTCCACCAGCTTGGTCCACAAACAAAAATTTTCCTGGTGATCAAGGCTAAGAAAACGCTGGCGTTTAAGTTCGTTAAGCAGCAGATAGGCCGTGCTTTTCGGGATCCCCAATGTGTCGATGATCGTTGCAGCACTACAGGGGCCAATGCGGGCAATCAGATTGAGAATATCAATAGCCCGTGTCAGGGCGGGTACTTTGCTTGATTCCAACATACTGGACTCCAGTCTTAGATACTGGAATCAGTCTCGTCGCTCAGGGTGAGTAAAATTGTGAAGCGCATCAAATCCCGTTTCTCGTCCAGCGGACTGGAGAAATTACGCACAAATTTGTGAATCAGCGCACGGATTTTTTCTTATTGAGTACAACAGGTTGGACAAATTTGCGGGAGGGGAATGTGCCGGTGCAGTAAACCGGCACAGCGTGACTGAATCAGACGGATAAGGTCATGGACTCAACAACCTCAATCCAGCCATGCTCGCTGGCGATGTCCTGACCGTTCAGCCAACGGCGCAGCATATTAAGCGCCATCATTGCGCACACTTCCTGACGAATAGCCAGACTGTAACGCGTGGCGCTGAAATGTACGCGCAGAGAATAAGTGCCGTCCGGCGTGGCTAGCGCAAAGTTGAGATGCTCGTTCTCGAAACCCGAAACGGCCAGTGCCAGCCCGGCAAAATGGTTGGCCCGCCGCTCTGTGATCCAGTGCGCGGTTTGTGCCAGAGTCTCTTCCTGTGAAGGAACCACTTCACACGCCAGCAATGGCGCACCTGCGCGAGAAAGTTGCAAAGCCAATAAACCACCAGTGAATTGCTCGCTCAACGTCAGACTGAACTGGCGGTTTTGCAATTCGCGACTGATCTGCGCGGGCAGTCCTTCGGTGCCTTCGAAAATCACGCTCTGTCCGGCAACACGTTTAACGTCCAGCCACAGTTTTTCCATCTCCTGTTGCTCGCTTGCCGGTCCGGTAAGTTTCAGTTCAATGATCGGCATCGAGGAGCGATAGCCCATTGTTACGCCAAGCGGCAGTTGTAGAGTGTCCAGGCTGTGTGCCAGATCGCTTTCCGAACGACCAAAGGTAGTCAAACGCAGGCAAACCGGCGGCTGCGGTAAAGAAAAACGCTCGCGCAGGCGCGGCAGGATTTCGTGCTCGACCATCACCTTAAATTCTGACGGTACGCCGGGGGTAAAGAACATCAGGCAACGATTAAGCTGCACGGCAAAACCACAGGCGGTGCCTACGGGGTTATTGATGAACTCGGCACTCGCTGGCAATTCTGCCTGTTTACGGTTGCTCGGCGCCATCACGCGACCACGTTCGTGGAAATAGCGTTCCATCTCTTTAAGCCAGGCTTCATGTAGCACCAGACCTTCACCTTTTGCTGTCGCAGCAGCGAGCGCGCTTAAATCATCGCTGGTTGGCCCCAGTCCGCCGTTGACGATCAGCACATCGGCGTGCTGACTGCGCTCACGAAGAATGGTGACTAAATCTTCAAGGTTATCGCCCACCGTATTACGGCGAGATAGCGGCAAGCCCTGATGAAAGAAAAAGTCGGCCAGCCAGGCTGCATTCGTGTCAACGATTTGCCCGTGTAACACCTCATCCCCGGTGGATAGCATTTCCACTTTTAACATGGTTATCTCCTGCTTTTGTTATCGAATCACTATAACGCAAAGGGAGATAAGGCGTAGTAAGAAACTGAATGGCGCGACAGAACGCCGCGCCGGAAGGTATCAGAAGCTGGCGTTAACCCCGACATAAGGGCCGTCAGCCACGGCATTATCGCGGTCGCCGTCTTTCCCAGACAGGTTCAGATAACGGTAGCCTGCCTCAATACTGACTGGACGCATAATGGTGTAACGCGCGCCAGCATTCGCTTCTTCATAACTTTGAATACCGCTGGAGAGCGAATCCGGAGAGTAATAATACTCGCCAAACAGACGGAAGCTGTCAGCAATTTGCCACTGTAAACCACCACCGACTGCCGCCGCATAACCTTCATCGCCGTAATTCGGGTTGGTATAAACACCTTTCCCACCTACAGTTGCCATTAACGGCCCCAGAGGAAGATTCAGGCCCAGCCCCACGCCCGCGACATCACCGTCGTCGTCGTTATGTGTCCAGTTACCGCTTAACGCCAGTCCCGTAGACTCGGTCCCGAAACCGACGCCAATATTGGTATATTCTTTTCCCGCCTGGCCACTAATGCTTATCGCATTTGCCGATGCAGAAACCAACAGCATTCCAGCCAGAACTGGTAGCGCAAATTTTTTTCATTTTTACCTTTTTCCGCAAGAAGATAATCAACATTCCCCAAAGCTGCGGGATTGTACTGCCTGACGCAGAGGATTCAATGCGTGAAAAAAGCGATCTGCTAACTTATTGTAACTAAATACGTCTTTAATAATTTAACGCCGAAAAAATAAACATGATTTACGTTATAAACCAAAATAATAATCAGCGCAGTTATCATCGCAAAAGAGACTAATGTCACTTTCGCATATTTATGAGTTGCCGTATTCTCTTGGTTTATTTTCGATTATAAGGAACATCCCTGTGCGACAACGGACTATTGTTTGCCCTTTGATTCAAAATGATGGTGCTTATCTGCTATGCAAAATGGCTGACGATCGCGGCGTTTTCCCGGGTCAATGGGCGCTTTCGGGTGGTGGCGTGGAACCTGGCGAACGTATTGAAGAAGCATTACGCCGTGAAATCAGAGAAGAGTTAGGCGAGCAACTGATTCTTACTGACATAACTCCGTGGACTTTCAGCGATGACATTCGCACTAAGACGTATGCAGATGGTCGTAAGGAAGAGATTTATATGATTTACCTGATCTTTGACTGCGTTTCTGCCAACCGTGAAGTGAAAATAAACGAAGAGTTTCAGGAATACGCGTGGGTAAAACCAGAAGATCTGGCGCAATACGATTTAAATGTCGCTACCCAGAAAACATTACGTTTGAAGGGTCTTCTGTGATAGTGATGACAGCCATTACTGGCTGTCAGATTCAAAGATCAGTGATTGACAAATTCCCCATCCAGTAAAACTTTACCGTTTTCCACATGCATCACCAGTCCATCCAGATAATCTGGTTTAAATGTCACGTTACGTTTATCTTTCGCGATATACGTCAGACAGTGGTTGTGGGTGAAGATAACAATATTTTTATCAGGCGCTTTACTTTGTAAGTCTTTAATTGCGCTATAAATCTCATTACCACATTGTAACAGTCGTTTATCTACCGTCAGTTTTTTGCCCGCAGAAAACCAGGTTGCCGACTGAATAGTCCGAACGGTATTACTGGAATAAAGATCGAAATCAGGGATATCTGCGCTGAAGGCTTTACCCAGTTCACGCGCATCCTGAGAGCCATTTACCGTAATACCTGTTTTGTCTGACAAGCATTGATTGGAGGAACGATCGCAGCGTTCTCCATGGCGAAACAGAACCACCACCGGGTGCTGCTGCGCCAGCCTGGCCAACGTTTTATTGTCGATTCGTGGCAACCCATTGCTACTCCAGGCAGCATGACTACCCAACCCGGCAATTACAGCAAGCACCAGTAAAATGAAGATATATTTTTTAGACTTCATCGAAGTCCGACAAAAAGCTAACACCTAAGCTCCACCTATAGACACGCGTAGCCCGCTAAATGACCGTGAAAACAAATAATATTTTCACCGACAAATAGGGGCTGGGGATAGTATTAAAACATTACGATGCACGCAAAATGCCTTAAATCTTGTCAAATGAAAAGCCCGAATAAGCTAAAAAAACGAAAAAAAATAATATTTAAGTACTATATTAGTTCCTTAAGGTTAAATTAATATTCTACCCTTAGAATTTCACTCCAAATGGCAAAATACATATAACGCTCCCTATAACAAATATTAGTGAATAGATGGGGAAAGTATTCAATGGCCGAAGGAATAATAATGTCAGATTTTTTGCCCTTTTCACGTCCGGCAATGGGTGTGGAAGAACTCACTGCGGTTAAAGATGTTCTCGAATCTGGATGGATCACCACAGGTCCGAAGAATCAGGCGCTTGAACAAGCCTTTTGCCAGTTGACGGGAAATCAACATGCCATCGCGGTCAGTTCAGCCACAGCCGGAATGCATATCACGCTGATGGCGCTGGAGATAGGTGCTGGCGATGAAGTGATCACGCCTTCTCTGACCTGGGTATCAACCCTCAATATGATTTCTTTGTTGGGCGCTACGCCGGTAATGGTAGATGTCGATCGCGATATGCTGATGGTCACGCCTGAAGCGATCGAAGCAGCCATTACGCCGCGTACCAAAGCCATCATTCCAGTGCATTATGCCGGTGCGCCAGCAGATATTGACGCCATTCGTGCCATTGGCGAACGTTACGGTATCGCGGTTATTGAAGATGCCGCCCATGCCGTCGGTACGTATTACAAAGGCCGACATATTGGTGCGAAAGGTACTGCTATTTTTTCGTTTCACGCCATCAAAAATATTACCTGTGCAGAAGGCGGCCTGATTGTTACTGATGATGAAAACCTCGCCCGCCAGCTACGTATGCTGAAATTTCATGGTCTGGGCGTCGATGCATATGACAGACAAACCTGGGGCCGCGCGCCGCAGGCAGAAGTATTAACGCCGGGCTACAAGTACAATCTGACCGATATTAACGCCGCGATTGCCCTGACACAGTTAGCCAAATTAGAGCAACTCAACACCCGTCGTCGGGAAATTGCCCTGCAATATCAGCAAGCACTGGCAGCTCTCCCCTTTCAGCCATTAAGCCTTCCCGCTTGGCCGCACGTTCACGCCTGGCATCTGTTTATTATTCGTGTCGATGAACAACGTTGTGGTATCAGTCGCGATGCGTTGATGGAAGCGTTAAAAGAAAGAGGCATTGGCACCGGATTACATTTCCGCGCCGCTCACACGCAAAAATATTATCGCGAGCGTTTTCCCACGCTGTCGTTACCGAATACCGAATGGAACAGCGAACGCATCTGTTCGTTGCCGCTTTTTCCAGATATGACCACCGCCGATGCCGACCGCGTCATCGCTGCCCTTCAGCAACTCGCAGGACAATAAGCCATGTTTGAAATCCACCCTGTTAAGAAAGTCTCGGTGGTTATTCCCGTTTATAACGAGCAGGAAAGCTTACCGGAATTAATCAGGCGCACCACCGCAGCCTGCGAAACGCTGGGGAAAGAGTATGAGATCCTGCTGATTGATGACGGCAGTAGCGATAATTCCGCACAAATGCTCGTCGATGCCTCACAAGCAGAGGGCAGCCACATCGTGTCTATTTTGCTTAATCGTAATTACGGACAGCATTCGGCGATCATGGCAGGTTTCAGTCACGTTACCGGCGACTTAATTATTACCCTCGATGCCGATCTCCAGAATCCGCCAGAGGAGATCCCCCGTCTGGTAGAAAAAGCCGATGAAGGTTACGACGTAGTGGGTACTGTGCGCCAGAATCGCCAGGATACCTGGTTTCGTAAAACGGCATCGAAGATGATTAACCGACTTATTCAGCGCACCACCGGCAAAGCGATGGGCGACTATGGCTGTATGTTACGCGCCTATCGCCGTCATATTATCGATGCCATGTTGCACTGCCATGAACGCAGCACCTTTATCCCGATTCTGGCGAATATCTTCGCTCGCCGCGCTATTGAAATTCCGGTGCATCATGCCGAGCGTGAGTATGGCGAATCTAAATACAGTTTTATGCGCCTGATTAATTTGATGTACGACCTGGTGACCTGCCTCACGACCACACCGCTACGTATGCTGAGTCTTCTCGGCAGCGTGATTGCGATTGGTGGGTTCAGCATTGCGGTACTGCTGGTGATTTTACGCCTGACCTTCGGACCACAATGGGCGGCAGAAGGCGTCTTTATGCTATTTGCCGTGCTGTTTACTTTTATTGGCGCTCAGTTTATCGGCATGGGATTGCTCGGTGAATATATTGGCAGGATCTACACCGATGTCCGCGCCCGCCCCCGCTATTTTGTTCAGCAAGTTATCCGTCCATCCAGCAAGGAAAATGAATAATGAAAACCGTCGTTTTTTGCCTACCACGATATGGGATGCCTCGGTATTGAAGCCCTGCTGGCTGCCGGTTACGAAATTAGCGCCATTTTTACCCATACTGATAATCCTGGCGAAAAAGCCTTTTATGGTTCGGTGGCCCGCCTGGCGGCGGAAAAAGGCATTCCGGTTTACGCGCCGGATAACATTAATCATCCGCTGTGGGTGGAACGCATTGCCCAACTGTCACCAGAGGTGATTTTCTCTTTTTATTATCGCCATCTCATTAGCGATGAGATTTTACAGCTCGCTCCCGCAGGTGCATTTAATCTGCATGGTTCGCTGTTACCAAAATATCGTGGTCGCGCGCCGCTGAACTGGGTGCTGGTGAACGGTGAAACGGAAACGGGCGTTACATTGCACCGAATGGTTAAACGTGCCGATGCCGGGGCCATTGTTGCCCAACTGCGCGTTGCCATTGCGCCAGATGATATCGCCATTACGCTGCATCATAAATTGTGCCATGCCGCGCGTCAGTTGCTGGAACAGACGTTACCCGCCATTAAACACGGTAAGATTCTGGAAATAGCCCAACGCGAGAACGAAGCCACCTGTTTTGGTCGCAGAACGCCGGATGACAGCTTCCTCGAGTGGCACAAACCGGCAGCCGTATTGCATAACATGGTCCGCGCCGTCGCCGATCCGTGGCCGGGTGCCTTCAGCTATGTTGGTAATCAAAAATTTACCGTCTGGTCGTCACGCGTACATCCTCATACATCCACAGCACAGCCGGGAAGCGTGATTTCTGTTGCGCCGTTGCTGATTGCCTGTGGCGATGGCGCGCTGGAAATCGTCACCGGACAGGCGGGCGACGGCATTACCATGCAAGGCTCACAATTAGCCCAGACGCTGGGCCTGGTGCAAGGTTCACGCTTGAATAGCCAGCCTGCCTGCGCCACCCGACGCCGTACCCGGGTGTTGATCCTCGGGGTAAATGGTTTTATCGGTAACCATTTGACAGAACGCCTGCTGCGCGAAGATCACTATGAAGTTTACGGTCTGGATATTGGCAGCGACGCGATAAGCCGTTTTCTGAATCATCCGCATTTTCATTTTGTTGAAGGCGATATCAGCATTCATTCCGAATGGATTGAGTATCACGTCAAAAAATGTGATGTCGTGTTGCCGCTGGTGGCGATAGCCACGCCGATTGAATATACCCGCAACCCGCTACGCGTATTTGAACTCGATTTTGAAGAGAATCTGCGCATTATCCGTTATTGCGTGAAGTACCGTAAGCGAATCATCTTCCCGTCGACTTCAGAAGTTTATGGGATGTGTAGCGATAAATACTTCGATGAGGACCATTCTAATTTAATCGTCGGCCCGGTGAATAAACCACGCTGGATTTATTCAGTATCAAAACAATTACTTGATCGGGTCATCTGGGCCTATGGCGAAAAAGAGGGGTTGCAGTTCACCCTCTTCCGCCCGTTTAACTGGATGGGGCCACGACTGGATAACCTTAATGCGGCGCGAATTGGTAGCTCACGCGCGATTACGCAACTCATTCTCAATCTGGTGGAAGGTTCACCGATTAAGCTGATTGATGGCGGAAAACAAAAACGCTGCTTTACTGATATTCGGGATGGTATCGAAGCGTTATACCGCATTATCGAAAATGCGGGAAATCGCTGCGACGGCGAAATTATCAACATTGGCAATCCTGATAACGAAGCGAGTATTGAAGAGCTCGGCGAGATGCTGCTGGCGAGCTTCGAAAAACATCCGCTGCGCCATCACTTCCCACCGTTTGCGGGCTTTCGCGTGGTAGAAAGTAGCAGCTACTACGGCAAAGGATATCAGGACGTAGAGCATCGTAAACCGAGCATCCGCAATGCCCGCCGTTGCCTCGGCTGGGAACCGAAAATTGATATGCAGGAAACCATCGATGAAACGCTGGATTTCTTCCTGCGCACTGTCGATCTTACGGATAAGTCATCATGACCAAAGTAGGTTTACGTATTGATGTCGATACTTTTTCGTGGCACCCGCGAAGGGGTGCCACGTCTGCTGGAAACCTTAAGTAAGTATAATATTCAGGCCAGCATTTTTTTCAGCGTCGGCCCGGACAATATGGGCCGCCATCTCTGGCGACTGGTGAAGCCACAGTTTTTGTGGAAGATGCTGCGCTCAAACGCGGCATCGCTTTATGGCTGGGATATTTTACTGGCAGGTACGGCATGGCCAGGAAAAGAGATTGGTCATGCCAATGCCGATATCATTCGTGAAGCGGCTAAATACCACGAAGTCGGCCTGCACGCCTGGGATCACCACGCCTGGCAAGCCCATAGCGGCAACTGGGATCGGCAAACGATGGTCGACGATATTGCACGCGGCCTTCGCACCCTGGAAGAGATTATCGGCCAACCGATAACCTGCTCCGCTGCCGCTGGCTGGCGTGCCGACCAACAGGTGATCGAAGCAAAAGAAGCGTTCCATTTGCGCTACAACAGCGATTGTCGTGGGGCCATGCCGTTTCGTCCCTTGCTCGAATCAGGAAAACCTGGCACTGCACAAATTCCAGTGACATTACCTACCTGGGATGAAGTGATTGGCCGGGATGTGAAAGCGCAAGATTTTAACGGCTGGCTACTCAACCGCATCCTGCGAGATAAAGGGACGCCGGTTTATACCATCCATGCTGAAGTTGAAGGTTGTGCTTATCATCCTGATTTTGTTGATCTCCTGAAGCGTGCCGCCCGTGAAGGCATTACGTTTTGTCCATTAGGCGAGCTGCTGCCGGAGACGTTGCCGCTCGGACATGTGGTGCGTGGAAGAATCGCTGGACGTGAAGGCTGGCTGGGTTGCCAACAAGTTGCGGGAACTCGTCCATGAAATCCATTCGCTATTACGCAGTATTCTTTGCGTTTATTACCGTCTATTATCTCTTGCCGATTAATTATCGCCTGCTCTGGCAACCTGATGAAACGCGTTATGCGGAAATCAGTCGGGAAATGCTGGCTTCCGGCGACTGGATTGTGCCCCATCTGTTAGGGCTACGTTATTTCGAAAAACCCATTGCCGGATACTGGATTAACAGCATTGGGCAATGGTTATTTGGCGCGAATAACTTTGGTGTTCGGGCAGGCGTTATCTTTGCGACCCTGTTAACCGCCGCGCTGGTGACCTGGTTTACTCTGCGCTTATGGCGCGATAAACGTCTGGCATTACTCGCCGCTGTGATTTATCTCTCGCTGCTTATTGTCTACGCCATCGGCACTTACGCCGTGCTCGATCCGTTTATTGCATTCTGGCTGGTGGCGGGAATGTGTAGCTTCTGGTTGGCAATGGATGCGCAAACGTGGAAAGGCAAAAGCGCGGGATTTTTACTGCTGGGAATCACCTGCGGTATGGGGGTAATGATCAAAGGTTTTCTCGCCCTCGCCGTGCCGGTATTAAGCGTGCTGCCATGGGTGGCGACGCAAAAACGCTGGAAAGATTTCTTTATTTACGGCTGGCTGGCAATCATCAGTTGTGTACTGACGGTTCTCCCCTGGGGGTTAGCAATAGCGCAACGGGAGCCTGACTTCTGGCATTATTTTTTCTGGGTTGAGCATATTCAACGCTTTGCGATGGATGATGCCCAACATAAAGCCCCGTTCTGGTACTACTTGCCTGTCATCATTGCCGGTAGCCTGCCATGGCTGGGATTACTCCCCGGCGCACTGTGTGCTGGCTGGAAAAACCGCAATCATTCCGCAACCGTCTATTTGTTGAGCTGGACGGTGATGCCACTGCTGTTTTTCTCCATCGCCAAAGGCAAATTACCCACCTATATTCTCTCCTGCTTTGCGCCTTTAGCGATGTTGATGGCGTATTACGCGTTGCAGGCAGCAAAAAATAATCCTCTGGCGCTGCGGATTAATGGCTGGATCAATATCGCATTTGGCGTCACTGGCATTATTGCCACGTTTGTAGTCTCTCCCTGGGGACCAATGAGTACGCCAGTCTGGCAAACTTTCGAAATCTATAAAGTCTTTTGCGCATGGTCGATTTTTTCGCTATGGGCATTTTTCGGCTGGTACACATTAACGAACATTGAAAAAAACTGGCCTTTTGCGGCACTTTGCCCGTTGGGGCTGGCGTTGCTCGTGGGTATTGCGATCCCCGACAGAGTCATGGAAGGCAAACATCCGCAATTTTTTTGTCGAGATGACGCAAGAATCACTTCAGCCGAGCCGCTATATTCTTACTGATAGCGTCGGCGTTGCCGCAGGTCTGGCATGGAGTCTGCAACGCAATGACATCATCATGTATCGTCAGACGGGTGAGTTGAAATATGGCCTTAACTACCCGGATGCGAAAGGCAGATTTGTCAGCGGTGATGATTTCGCCAACTGGCTTAATAAGCATCGTCAGGAGGGGATTATTACTCTCGTACTTTCGGTTGACCACGATGAAGACATTAACAGTCTCCCCATTCCACCTGCAGACGCCACCGATCATCAGGGACGTCTGGTGCTCTTTCAGTATCGGCCTAAATGATCTGGCTGATATTAGTGTTTGCCAGCTTGCTTAGTGTTGCCGGGCAACTCTGCCAGAAACAGGCGACGAGCTTTGTGGCGATAAACAAACGGCGTAAACATATCGCGCTGTGGCTGGGGCTGGCATTGGTTTGTCTGGGGCTGGCAATGCTGCTCTGGTTGCTGGTATTGCAGAACGTACCGGTAGGCATTGCTTACCCAATGTTGAGTCTGAATTTTGTCTGGGTGACGCTGGCTGCGATAAAACTGTGGCACGAACCAGTGTCTTTTCGTCACTGGTGTGGGGTGGCGTTCATTATTGGTGGCATTGTGATCCTCGGGAGTACGGTGTAATGGGCCTGATGTGGGGATTATTCAGCGTCATTATTGCCTCAGTTGCGCAATTAAGCCTGGGTTTTGCGGCAAGTCATCTACCACCGATGACGCAGTTGTGGGATTTTATCGCTGCGCTTTTGGCTTTTGGCCTGGATGTCCGGATGCTGTTGATCGGGCTACTGGGTTATCTGCTTTCCGTTTTTTGTTGGTACAAAACACTTCATCAACTCACACTCAGCAAAGCCTATACTTTGCTGAGTGTGAGTTATGTACTGGTATGGATTGCATCAATAGTACTTCCCGGCTGGGAAGGGACTTTTTCTGTGAAGGCACTGCTTGGAGTGGCCTGTATTATGGGTGGATTAACGCTGATTTTCCTGCCAGTTCGAAATAAAAATCACTGACGATTTCTGGCCATTTTGCGTACATTCTCCCACTCTTCGCCACTGTAGCTTCGGGCATCAATAACTTTAATTGTGCGTTGTGTATCCCGGTTAATACAGTACATAGCATCCTGTAGCGGTGAGAGTAAATCGCCAGGCTGAACAATGACATCATTGCACACTTCGGCAATCATTTTGAGAGCACCACTGGTATCACTAAGGACCAATACATGACGATTTTTCGCCACGCCGCAACACGTCTTTTTTACTAACCACTCCATTGTACCTCCCTGTCAGATAAGAATTTTCACATTAATTTACAGATTAACATATAAACTCATTATCAATGGCAATGGAATGGTAAAAATGAGAAGTGAAACGGATGGTTAATTATTGCAGGCGTTGCACCCACTCTTTTAGCGCCTGACGTGAAATCTTAATGCCTCCGTTTTTCAATTCAGGCGGCAGCGTTAGCCAACGCACCGGTTGTTGAAAACGGGCCAGCTTATCTTTCACCCATTCGCCAAGATCAACGCTTTGCTGGTCATACTCCACCACCGCTACCGGACGATGACCAAACTCCTTGTCGGCAACGGGAACGATAAACACCTGCAAAACCGCAGGATGTGCGGCAATCACACGTTCGACTTCTTCTGGCTGAATGCCTTCGCCACCACTGAAGAACAGATTGTCTAAACGTCCGACAATGGTCAGCTTGCCATTATGCATCTCACCGCGATCGCGCGTGGCGTACCAGCCTTCGTCATTCACCAGCGGCACCAGTTGCCCGTTACGCCAGTAGCCTTCTGCCATACTGGCAGCCCGCAGCCACACTTCATCGTTAACGATTTTCACTTCCCGACCGGGCAGCGGCGAGCCTACGTCAGCCAGGCCGTCCGCTTCTTTCGCGCAAACCGTGGAAGCGAACTCCGTCAGACCATAGCCACAAAAGCAGCGAATCCCCTGCTCGCGCGCCTGTTCCGTCAACTCGACCGAGATCGCTGCGCCGCCAAGCAACACCGCTTTCAGGGAAACTGAACTACGGTTAACCAGCAAACGCCAGAGCTGCGTCGGCACCAACGATGCGTGAGTACAGCCTGCCAGCATTTGCTCCAGCGGTTGTTTATCGCGTACCGTCATCCGCGCACCAGCGTATAACCAGCGCCACATAATTCCCTGACCGGAGACGTGAAACAGCGGCAAAGAGAGCAGCCAGTCATCGTGATCGCCAAATGGAATCAGCGATAACACCCCTTCGGCACTGGCAAGATGGGCCTGATAAGTATGAACTGCGGCTTTTGGCAAGCCAGTGGAGCCGGAGGTCAATGTCATTGAGCACAGGCGCGTCGGCTGCCACGCAGCGGCATGTGCGCCTTCAACCAGCTGAATGTGCAGCGACGTTAACGCCGGAAACGTGTTTTCCCCTTCCGGCACCAGCGCAAATTGCAGAGTGAGATTTGGCAGCAATTCCTCAAGCAACGGTTGCGGCAGTTGTGGATTCACGGGCAGCACCCGCGCCCCGCATTGCAGTAACGCCAGCCAGGCGAGCAACGTTTGTGGCGTATTCCACGCCCGCAACATTACGCCGCAGCCCGCAACCACACCCTGCGCCGCAAAGCCTGAGGCTAACTCATCGACGCGAGCACAAAGCTCGCACCAGTTGAGTTGCTCGTCATTAAGACGTAAGGCAATGGCTTCTCCCCGCACCTGCCGCCAGTGACGCCACGGCCAGTCAGAGAAGATCATAACAGCCGCTCCAGTGCATCAACTTCCACTAATGGCAGCGGGCTACCCGGCCAGCAACGAACCTGCTGCGCCTGCATCAGATCCAGCGTATCCAGCCCCGGAATGGTGTCTGGCGTTAACCAGGCAGCAATCCGCGCCAGTTGCGTTAAGCCTAAGCTCGACTCGATGGAAGAACTGATCACTGCCGTCAGCCCCAGCGCGTGCGCCGCCTGCACCTGCTCGCGGACTTTCTCCAGGCTGCCCGTGAGCGTGGGTTTGATCACCACCGCACGCACGCCCTCTTCCGCCACAAAGGCAAAATCCGGCTCGCGCAGGCTTTCATCCCAGGCAATGGCAATGCCGGTTTCACGGGCAAACGCACGCGAATCATCGCGGGTTTTGCACGGCTCTTCGAGAAACGCGATGCGGTGGCGATAATCCGGGTTAACGTATTTGGCAAACTGCTGGCCTTTCAGCGGCGTCCAGGCGCGGTTTGCGTCAAGACGCAAATGCAGATCCGGAACTGCCTCCAGCAAAAGATTGACCACCATGCCGTCGCGCACGGCTTCGTACAATCCCACTTTGACCTTCGCCACTTTCTCGCCAGGCATATCGGCAAGTTTGAGGATCAGATCGTCCGGATCGCCATTACACAACGGTGCAGCACGGTAATTTGCTGCCTGCGGGAGCGTATCTGCCAGTTCAGCCAGCGCGCAGCTCACGCCAAAGGCGACGGAAGGCGTCTGTGGTAGCTCGCAATCACCTGCCAGCCAGTCATTTACCCAGGCAAGCAGCACACTTTGCGCCTCTTCCCAGGTTTCCTGACTGAAGCCCGGCAGTGGGGAGATCTCCCCCCACCCTTCACGCTCGCCCTCACGCAGGCAAACATACAGCCCGTCGCGGGTTTTTAACCGCCTGTCGCGCAGAACCACCCCCGCGTCCATGGGGATCTGCCAGCGGTATACCTGCGCGCTACGCATTACGGATTCCGTTTAAATTTGCTGAAATCAGGCTGACGTTTCTGGTTGAAAGCGTTGCGACCTTCCTGACCTTCTTCCGTCATGTAGAACAGCATGGTGGCGTTACCCGCCAGTTCCTGCAGACCTGCCTGACCGTCACAGTCGGCGTTCAGTGCAGCTTTCAGGCAACGCAGCGCCATCGGGCTGTTTTGCAGCATTTCGCGACACCAGCGGACGGTCTCTTTTTCCAGATCGGCCAGCGGCACCACGGTGTTCACGAGGCCCATATCCAGCGCCTGTTTTGCATCGTACTGACGGCACAGGAACCAGATTTCACGCGCTTTTTTCTGCCCGACGATGCGAGCCATATAGGAAGCTCCCCAGCCGCCGTCGAAGGAACCGACTTTCGGGCCAGTCTGACCGAAGATGGCATTATCTGCCGCGATAGTCAGGTCGCACATCATGTGCAGAACATGACCGCCGCCGATGGAGTAGCCAGCCACCATCGCGACAACCGGTTTCGGACAGGTACGGATCTGACGCTGGAAGTCCAGCACGTTGAGGTGATGTACGCCGGAATCATCTTTATAGCCGCCGTAGTCGCCACGTACTTTCTGGTCACCGCCGGAGCAGAACGCTTTATCGCCCGCGCCAGTCAGAATGATCACGCCGATGTTGTCGTCATAACGGGCATCCGCCAGCGCCTGGATCATCTCTTTTACCGTCAGAGGACGGAAGGCATTGCGCACCTGCGGACGATTAATGGTGATTTTTGCGATACCGTCGGTGGATTTTTCATAACGAATGTCCTCGAAACCTTCGGAACAGTCGTGCCATTCAACCGGTGCGTAAAGCATTGCTTCATCAGGATAAATCATATTGTGTCCTTTAGTCAGAAACGCAAGATCTGCGCCAGACTTGCTATTACGCCAGCGGGATTTTCCCGATGCGCGTTATGTCCGGCGCGAGGAATGACATGGCAGTCGGCAGCCAGTTCCGCCGCCAGAGCGCGGAATTTGCTGTCACGTTCACCACATAAATAATAAAACGCAAATGTGCGGGCGCTAAGGTTAGCACGTAAATCAGGCTGGACGGCGAGAGAAGTCGCCGCCAGCATGGCGGCAAGCGTTGCGCCATTATTGTTGCTGCGCAGCGCAACCAGCTCCCGGCGTTGATCGTCATTGAGCGAGGCAAAAACAGGCTGTTGGTACCAGTCGGTAAACACCGCCGTTAATGGTTCTGTGCGAAAACGCTGCGCCCAGCGATGATCGGAAAGCTGACGTTCCGTGCGTTGTTCAGCATGTTGCAGCCCGGGATGCCCACCTTCGACAATCACGCCACAAAGCCCCGCCATCTCCTGACAAGCCGCCATCATCGCCACCCGTCCGCCGAGCGAGTACCCCACCAGCCAGAAGTTAAGGATGTTGTAACTAACAAGGGTTTTACGCAGTACGCCAGTGACATCATCAAATCCATCGACGCTAATTGCCGCCGAACCACCGTGACCTGGCAGATCAACATACAACCGCGAGTAGTCGGCAAACGCCTCGCCCACTTCTTGCCATTCATGGCAATCGCCGGAAAAACCGTGCAAAAACACCAGCCAGGGTAAACCTGGTTTGCCGTGTTTTGCCTGCGCGTGCAGGATCATAAATGGCTTACCTGCGCCAGCAGTTGCTGGAGGGTTTGCGCGCCGTCGGTGTCGTTAACCACCATTTCAATTACCGTGGTGGTCGGAGTGCGCCAGGCGTCGGCAAGTGCCGTTTCAAGTTCCTGCCAGTTTTGCGGACGATGATATTTCAGCTCAAACATCGCGGCAGCGTGCTCAAAATGGACGTTTTGCGGCATCAGGTAAAAAACGCTCGCGCTCGCTTTTCGGCGTTGGCAGCAGCGAGAAAATTTGCCCGCCGTTGTTGTTCACCACAATTAATACCAGCGGCGCGGAAACCTGGCGCAATAACGCCAGCGCGTTGAGATCGTAAAGTGCGGAGAGATCGCCCACAATCGCCAGCGTCGATTTTCCACTCGCCCGCTGAACGCCTGCGGCGGTAGAGAGCAGCCCATCAATTCCGCTGGCCCCACGGTTGCTATATACCGGATAACCTGCCGGAAGTTGCGAAAGCGCATCGATCAAACGCACGACCAGGCTGTTACCGACAAACAGTTGCCCCTGTTCAGGCAAATAGTCGCTGATGCGGTGCGCCAGTTGTGCTTCGCCAAACACATCGCGACGGGCAACAACTGCCTGCATCGCCTGTTCAGCCAGACCCGGGATCTCCACGCACCAGGCTGACGTTTTTTCAGCCGGATGCAACTCCAGCCAGTCGGCAATATTGGCGACCAGGCGACGTCCACGGTGGTGTGCCGGGTCAAGCTGCCCTTCGATGTTATCAACAATCCAGTACTCTTCTGGCTCACAGCTCGCCTGCCATTGCAGTAACCGTTTACCAGTCAGGCTGCTCCCCAGTTGCACGACAATCTGCGCCTGCTGTAACTCACTCACCGCTTTGGCATTGCCTAACCAGAGATCGGCACACGGCAGCGGCTGCCCGGTTTGCGACAGCACGTCGCCAATCAGCGGCCAGCCAAGAGTTTGTGCCCACAATGCAACTTTTTTTGCCCTCTTCCGCACTCATGCGCCCGGCAACCACCACGCCGCGCTTTTGCCGCCAGAAGAACCAGTCGCGCTGTTTTTCGCTCTCAAGACGAGGCGCTTCACGCAGCCACGGTTTGTCGCCCTGCCACCAGTCGCCAAGACGTTGTTGCCAGCTAAGTCCGGTATCGTCCATCTCGCCATAAAGCGGTTCGGCAAACGGGCAGTTGATATGGACTCCACCCGCATGCAGCGTGCCTAAAGCATGGTCGATAGTAGAAACCAACCAACGGGCGGGAATATCCTGCGTCGGGCGCGGTAGTGAAATGCTATGCGTAGGATGAGAGGCGAACATGCCCGGCTGACGAATTGCCTGATTTGCGCCGCAGTCAATCAATTCCGGAGGACGATCGGCGGTTAACAGGATCAGTTTTTCTCCGGTTAACCCAGCTTCAATCAGTGCCGGATAGAGATTCGCTACCGCCGTGCCGGAGGTCACTATCACCGCCACTGGCTGTTTGCTGACCTTTGCCAGTCCCAGCGCCAGATGCCCGAGCCCACGCTCATCAAAATGAGTGTGATGAATGAAAGCGGAATTTTCCGCCGCCGCCAGAGTTAATGGCGTAGAACGAGAGCCAGGGGCGATGCAGACGTGTCTGACGCCGTGACGTGTTAATGCTTCCAGAATGACCGCCGCCCAGCGTCGGTTAAATGCGCTTACTGACATGAGTTTGTCCGGTATCAATATTGCGGCTAAGTATAAGGAGCTACAAAAAGAGATTATTGATATGAATCGGTAATGATGCGACTCATTACTATTCCAATTGTAATAAAGTGCGCAGTCCTGCCGCTTTGTTGTCGATTTCCTGCCACTCCAGTTCGGGGTCTGAGCCTCGGACAATACCCGCTCCGGCATACAATCGCACGACATTGCCACTGATTTTCGCCGAGCGCAGGGAAACGCAGAATTCGCTTTGTTGTAATGAGAGATAGCCCGCAGAACCCGCATACCATTCACGGGTAAACGGTTCGTGCCGGGCGATGAACTGCCGTGCCAAATCGCGCGGTAAACCTGCCACCGCTGCCGTTGGCTGCAACTGATGCAGACAAACCACATCATCTGCCGTATTAAGCGAGGTCCAGATACAGCGACGCAGATGCTGCACTTTACGCAGACGAAGCACCTGCGGCGGTAAAACATCCAGCGCCTGGGTGTCGCTCTGTAATCGCTGGCAGATATCTTCCACCACCAGCATATTCTCGCGCTGGTTTTTATCATCCGCCATCAGCCACTCACCCAGTTGCTGCGCCTGTTTATCATCAGGATGATTCGCTACCGTTCCCGCCAGTGCTTCAGTACGCAACGCTTTGTCACGCCGCCGCCAAAGCCGCTCAGGAGATGAACCCAGGAACGCGCTTTCGCCATCAAAAGCCATGTAGAAATGGTAGCAGTTCAGGTTCAACCGACGACTGGCAGCCATCATTGCCGCCGCGTTAACTGAATCGGAGAAATGCAGATCGGTCGCCCGCGCCAACACCACTTTATCCAGTTCACCTTCAGCAATGGTGTCGGTCGCCAGTTTAATTAACCCCGCCCAGGCTGGTTTGTCCGGCCAGTGATTTTCTTGGGTGATGGTTAAATGCAGAGCTGACAACGGTTTAATGTTTGCCAGAGCCGCAATGAATTCCTTTGCCTGATGTGCGTCGTGCTGAAGGGAGTTTTCGCTGAAAAGGGTCAGTCGAAGGATCGCTTTGCCTGCACAGCGTCGCCATTCCAACCGCGGGAGGAGTAAATTGCCCTGGGAAGGGTCAAACGCATTCAGCCCCCAGATACGTAAGTCGGTGTGATCCGGGTGTTGTCGGAGAAAACACTGCGCCTGCGCCAGCGACGAAAAGCTGGCTATTGTACCCAGCACGGCAGCCTCTTCATCACCATTGCGTTGTTGCCAGTAAAATTGCGGATACATTTTCTGGCTGGCCAGCCAGCTTAAGGCATCAAAAGCGTCATTTAATGGGAAAGGAACATCAAAAACCCGAATGCCGGGCGTCGCTGGAAACTCTTGCGACAGATGGCGCAATAAATTTTCCAGCGCCGTAGTGAGTGATTGCACGCGGACCTCTCCCTGTTAAAAGCCTCACATTATACGGGGTACTGCAAAAAAAATGCAGTACCCCAGTGTAGGGAGGTTTTAACGGCGTGCCAGCAACAGTCCTAATACCAAACCAACCGCAGCGCCAACGCCAATCCCCTGCCACGGTTTTTCATGAACGTAGTCATCAGCACGATAAACCGCTTGCTTCGCCCGATAGTAATAGCTGTCTGAAGCCTGACTGACTCTTTTTTCCACATCATCCAGCGCCTTCTCTGCTCGCGCCTTCAGCTCAACATATTTCTGATCGGCGGGATCGCCAGAGGAGCGCAGCACTTCTTCCAGTGTTTCACTCAGCAACGTCAGGTCGTCATCGATGCGTGTATCACCAAATTGATTAGACATTCTCGTTCTCCATTTGCTTAAAACCTGCCACTAACTATAGACAACGGTTATCAATTACGCCTGAATGACTTCGCGCGCCATCCCGATGTGGGGAATACCATCTTCCTCGTAAATGTCGGTCACAGGGATAAAGCCAAAACTGCGGTAAAAGTTTTGTAAGTGCGCCTGCGCTCCCAGATAAATCGCCTTGTCCGGCCAGTGGCGCGTACATGATTCCAGCGACTTACTCATCAGTTGCTGCCCCACTTTTTCGCCGCGCAACGCTTCGCTGACAATCACCCGACCAATCACCACCGGTTCGAGATCATCATCACTTTTCAGAATCCTCGCATACGCGACCAGTTTCCCGTTTTGCCAGCCGAGAATATGACGATTTTCACCTACCAGATCGTCACCATCGACATCCTGATAAGGACAGTTTTGTTCGACAACGAATACCGCACAACGCAGTTGTAATAAGGCATAAAGCTGAGAAACCGATAATTCAGAGTGATGAAGATCCTGCCAGTCGATCATGATGCGCTCCTTTTGGTTGTATGCCTTATACTAGCCGGATTATTTTTAGAAATGTGATGGTCTTATGGAATTAATTTTCTTAGGTACTTCGGCGGGAGTTCCGACCCGGGCGCGTAATGTCACGGCGATATTGCTCAATCTGCAACATCCGACCCAGGCCGGACTTTGGTTATTTGACTGTGGCGAAGGCACTCAACACCAAATGCTGCACACGGTGTTTAATCCCGGCAAACTGGACAGGATTTTTATTAGCCATCTTCACGGCGATCATCTTTTCGGTCTGCCCGGTTTGCTGTGCAGTCGTTCCATGTCAGGCATTGTGCAACCCTTAACCATTTATGGTCCGAAAGGTATCCGTGAATTTGTTGAGACAGCGTTACGTATTAGTGGCTCGTGGACCGATTATCCACTGGAGATTATTGAAATTAGCGCAGGCGAAATTCTTGATGATGGCTTGCGTAAAGTGACCGCTTATCCGATGGAACATCCGCTGGAATGTTACGGCTATCGCGTAGAAGAACATGATAAGCCTGGTGCGCTGAATGCCCAGGCATTAAAGGCCGCAGGCGTACCGCCAGGCCCATTGTTTCAGGATTTGAAAGCCGGAAAAACTGTCACATTGGAAGACGGTCGGCAGATTAACGGCGCTGATTACTTAGCCGCGCCTACACCAGGAAAAGCGATCGCCATTTTCGGCGATACGGGTCCTTGCGATGCCGCGCTGGCGCTGGCTAAAGGTGTAGACGTAATGGTTCACGAAGCGACTCTGGATTTGGCGATGGAGGCCAAAGCCAACAGCCGCGGCCACAGCTCCACACGCCAGGCGGCGGCACTGGCCCGTGAGGCTGGTGTCGGTAAGCTAATCATTACCCATGTTAGTTCGCGCTATGATGATAAAGGCTGTCAGCACTTGTTACACGAGTGCCGGACGATTTTCCCGGCAACTGAACTGGCGAGCGATTTCGCGGTGTTTAGCATTTAAGTCGAAAGCGGTGATTAGTTGGCAGATTAATTTAATGATGCCAACGCACTTATTTTTCATCTGTTTGCCGAATACGCTGGATGTCGATATCCGGCAAACAGATTTATCATTTTTAGTTTTGTGAATTGTCCAGACCTTCCGCCAGCCCAATCAGGCGAATAAATTCCGCTCTGTAGCCTTGTTGATCCGGTCCTTTCGCTTGCCGCGCCCACTGTTCGATCTGCTGCCAGGAGGTATTATTCAGGTATTCAGAACCGCGCAATTTTTGCCCAAATGCAGCGACTGCTGCGCGAAAACGCATATCTTCTGACGGTGCGTTTATTGTGGGTGCCAACGGAAATTCAACTAACTGACTTTCTTTTCCCTGCGGGTATTTCCAACGAATCTTTAACCAGGCCAGTTCTTTCGCTTTATCTGATTTCGCTGATTTGCTATCCGGGGCATAGCGTAACTTATCAATTGATGCTTTTTGCCCGTTCAGCGTTAGCTGCCGGTGTCGACGTCAAGGCTAAACGTCGCCAACGGGTTTTGCGCTACCTGCTTAACCGGATTATCATCGAACTGCTGATAGCGAGCGGTTCCTGGATTTGCGATACGTGTAGCTTTTGCTTTAGCCGCTCTTTCAAATGTTGGCGCTTCCTGTAATCGCCCCTGCAAAGCCTGTTTGTCTGAGGATTGTTGCGCTTCATGCTGGGCTAGGTTTTTGCTTTAGCGGCGGCGGCTCTTTGCTCCGCCACTTTTGTTGCCGCTTGTTGCGCGGCAAGTACTTGCTGGTCTGTGGGTGTAGTAGATTGTTGTTGCTGACTTTCCTTATCATCAGATTCCGGCCCACATCCTGACAAAATCAAACTACTAATAAGCAACATGATTATATTTTTATTTCGCATATAAAATCCTTTTAAATAAACTCAACCACCAGACATAAAATAGACTCTTTGTATAATCCGGCTAATCTTAATAAAATACGATCTCGAAACCTATAACAAATAATGATTCAACAACGAAACCTATCAACAATTTATATATGAAAAAAATAACTTTTTCCTTTTTTATATTATTCCTGCTTTCACTTCCTCTGATTGTTTTTTATCAACCCTGGGTCAATGCATTACCGCCAACGCCCCAGCACGCAAGTCCCGAGCAATTAGAAAAAACAGTTCGTTATTTTACACAAACTGTGCATCCACGTAGTGCCGACAATATTGATAATCTGAATAGATCCGCAGAGTATATAAAAGAGGTCTTTGTCCGTAGCGGTGCCAGAGTTACCGTGCAGGATGTCCCCATTACGGGTGGCCCCTACAAAAACATTGTTGCTGATTATGGTCCTGCCGATGGACCGCAGATTATTATTGGTGCGCACTATGACTCTGCCAACAGTTACGAAAACGATCAATTAACCTATACGCCGGGCGCGGATGATAACGCCAGCGGCGTGGCAGGATTACTCGAACTGGCACGTTTGTTACAGCAGCAAGCGCCGAAAATAGGCGTGCAACTGGTCGCCTATGCGTCGGAAGAACCGCCCTTCTTTCGTAGCAATGAAATGGGGAGCGCGGTACACGCCGCTTCGCTTGAGCGTCCGGTGAAATTAATGATAGCACTGGAGATGATAGGTTATTACGACTCCGCACCAGGGAGTCAGGATTACCCTTACTCTGTCATGTCCTGGCTTTATCCCGACCGTGGTGATTTTATTGCTGTCGTCGGCAGAGTGCAGGATATCGGCGCTGTGCGTCAGGTAAAATCTGCGTTGTTATCAGCAACAGAGTTGCCTGTTTATTCTATTAATGCACCAGGTTTTATTCCCGGCATCGACTTCTCCGACCACCTAAATTATTGGCAACACGATATTCCCGCCGTAATGATTACCGACACCGCTTTTTATCGTAATAAACAATATCACTTACCTGGTGATACCGCAGACAGACTCAATTATCAGAAAATGGCTCAGGCGGTGGATGGCGTTATAACCTTGTTGCAAAATAGTAAATGATAAAAATTCCTCGAGGAGGATCCAGAAAAAGCAACATGCACATTTTATTTTCCCTCGTCTGTTTTAAGATACGAAAAATTAAATTCAACGGAGGAAAAACAAATGGGAATGATTGGCTATTTTGCAGAAATTGACTCAGAGAAAATTAACCAACTGCTTGAGTCTACTGAAAAACCTTTGATGGATAATATACATGACACGCTTTCAGGTTTACGCCGACTGGATATTGATAAACGCTGGGATTTTTTACACTTTGGGCTGACAGGCACCTCTGCATTTGACCCCGCGAAGAATGACCCGCTAAGTCGCGCAGTGCTTGGTGAACACAGCCTCGAAGATGGTATAGATGGTTTCCTGGGATTGACCTGGAATCAGGAGTTAGCCGCGACAATCGACCGACTGGAAGCTCTGGATCGAAGTGAGCTGCGTAAAACGTTTTCCATTCAGCGACTCAATGAAATGGAGATTTATCCGGGAGTGACCTTTTCAGAAGAGTTAGAGGGGCAACTCTTTGCTTCGATCATGCTTGATATGGAAAAGCTGATTAGCGCGTATCGACGTATGCTGCGACAAGGGAATCATGCGCTGACGGTTATTGTTGGGTGATGGTGTCAAAGGCACCATAAAAAAACCGCCGAACATGTCGGCGGCTTTCTGACTTACAAACTAACAGATTACATCAGCGGCATTGCTAACCGCACAATACTAATCAGCGGTTGTGGCCATACACCCAGCACCAGTACCAACAGTGCAGAGATCAGCACCACGATACCGCCTGCGCTGTACTGCCAGTTTGACGGTGCATCGCGACCCGGTTGTTCCGGTGCGTGCAGGTACAGGCTCACCGCCACGCGCAGGTAGTAGTAAAGGCCGATTGCCGAACCGACAACCACGGCACCCACCAGCCACCACAAGTGTGCCTGGACACCGACCGCCAGCACGTAGAACTTACCAATAAAGCCCAGCGTCATCGGGATACCGGCCAGAGACAGCATCATCACCGTCATCACCGCCGCGAGGATCGGACGATGCCAGAACAGTCCGCGGTAAGAGAACAGGGAATCAGCATCCGGGCCACGATACGGGCTGGACATCAGGCTGACCACGCCGAACGCGCCGAGGCTGCTGAACAGATAACCGGCCAGGTAAACCCCTACCGCTTCCATCGACATCTCGCCGGTTTGCAGTGCAATCAGCGCCACCAGCAGATAGCCGAGGTGAGAGATAGATGAGTAACCGAGCAGACGTTTGATGTTGGTCTGGCTCAGCGCCATCAGGTTACCGAAGATGATGGAGGCAAAGGCGATTATCGCCAGCACCACGCGAATCGCTTCGCTGTCACCCACCGGCGCGTAGAGGAACAGACGCATCACCACACCGAAGATAGCGATTTTGCTCGCCGTCGCCAGGAAAGTGGAAACCGGCGCAGGCGCGCCCTGGTATACGTCTGGCGTCCACAGGTGGAACGGCACCAGAGAGAGTTTGAAGCCGAGGCCAACAATCATCAGGCCGAAACCTGCCAGCAACAGCGGCTCGTTGAGCATACCGTCGCCGAGGTTTTTACCCAGCGCGACAAACGACAGGTCGCCAGACTGTGCATACACCAGCGCCATACCGAACAGCAGGAAAGAAGACGCTGCGGCAGAAAGGATGGTGTATTTGATACTGGCTTCCAGCGAACGTTTCTGGCGGAAAGCGTAACCGACCAGGCCAAACAGCGGCAAAGAGATCAGTTCGATACCGAGGAACAGAGACGCCAGATGGTTAGCATTCGCCAGCAGGATCCCGCCCAGGGCGGCAATTAACACCAACAGGTAGAACTCGTCCTTGTTGTCGTTATAGCCTTCAAGCCACGGGTAGGCGAAAGTACAGGTGGCGAGACTCGCCAACAATACCAGCCCGGTGTAAAGCATGGCGAAACCATCAACGCGCATCAGCGGCGTAACGTCCATAGCGCCCGCCTGGCCGACAAACCAGAGCGAAACCAGCGCCGCGTTAAGCCCAATAACCGAGAGCGTAGCGTTGAGGAAATGATTGCGTCGCCACGCAATGGAGAGCATCACAACCACCACCGTCAAGCCGACGATCAGCAACGGTAGCAGTGCGATCAGGTTTTGTGGAGTTATTGTCATGGCGATTTACGGCCTTGTAGTAGTAACGGAATTAACAAACCACTGCTGGATATTGCCAATCGCGGAGTGCGAGGTATCCAGAATCGGCTGCGGATAGAAGCCCAGCAGTACCAGCAGCACCACCAGCAACAGGATCATAAACAGCTCACGCAGCGACATCCCTGGCAGTTCCTGGCTGGCAATCTCGCTTTTCGCTTTACCGAAGTAAGCGCGATGCAACATCGCCAGCGAATAAACAGATGCAAAGACCAGCCCAAAGGTAGAGATAACGGTAATCACCGGGACAACCTGGAAGCTGCCGAACAGAATCATAAATTCGCCGACGAAGTTACCGGTGCCAGGCATCCCAAGCGTTGCCACCGCAAAGAACAGCGACAGTGCTGGCAGCCATTTCATTTTGCTCCACAGACCGCCCATCATGCGCATGTCGCGGGTATGGATACGTTCATAGAGCTGACCGCAGAGAATAAACAGACCCGCCGCCGACAAGCCGTGCGCAATCATCTGGATTACCGCGCCCTGGTAGGCCAACTGGCTGCCGGTGTAGATGGCAATCAGCACGAAGCCCATGTGGGAAACCGAGGTGTAGGCGATCAGACGTTTGATATCGGTCTGGGCGAAGGCCATCCACGCACCGTAGAAGATGCCGATAACACCCAGCCACATAGCGATTGGCGCAAACTCTGCTGACGCGTTCGGGAACAGCGGCAGGGAGAAACGCAGCAGACCGTAAGCGGCGGTTTTCAGCAAGATCCCTGCGAGGTCCACGGAACCAGCGGTCGGTGCCTGAGAGTGCGCATCCGGCAGCCAGCCATGCAGCGGAACCACCGGCATTTTCACCGCGAAGGCGATAAAGAAGCCCAGCATCAGCAGATATTCCACACCACTGGACATCGGCGTATTCAGCAGCTCTTCATAGTTGAAGGTCCAGACGCCAGTCGCATTGTAGTGAACAAAAACCAGCGACCAGGATGGCGATCAACATCACCAGACCACTCGCCTGGGTGTAAATGAAGAACTTGGTTGCCGCCGTGATACGCGTTTTACCGTCAGAAGCTTTATGCCCCCACAGTGCGATCAGGAAGTACATCGGCACCAACATCATTTCCCAGAAGAAGAAGAACAGGAACATGTCGATGGCAAGGAACACGCCGATAACGCCGCCCAGGATCCACATCAGGTTGAGGTGGAAGAAGCCCTGATATTTTTCGATCTCGTTCCACGAACAGAGTACGGCCAGCACGCCAAGCAAACCGGTCAGCACGACCATCAGCAGCGACAGACCGTCAATGGCGAGATGGATAGAGATACCAAAACGCGGGATCCACGGCATGTCGAATTCAGACTGCCACTGCGGAATTCCGGCGGATTGCGTCAGTGAATAACCGCCCTGCAACCACAGTTGCAGCGACAGCGCCAGCGTCAATCCCATGGTGATCAGCGCGATCCAGCGCGGCACCTTGACGCCAAAGCGTTCGGTCTGCCAGCACAGGAAGCCGCCAATAAAGGGAATTAATATTAGCCAGGGTAGTAACATGGCGATCTTTATTCCTTGTAAAAGTCCCGTCAGGACCGGATTTTCAACGAATTCTCACGACAGAAAATTCTCTTCGGATTGTGGTTGTAGTGTCGGATGCGCCGCGAAGACGGCTTATCCGACCTACGTTCTTAAATCCCCAGGGGCAAGCCCACAATCCTTAACTCAACGCAGTACCATCAACAGTGCCAGCACCACGACCGCACCGATGCTCATGGATGCCACATACCAGCGCAGATAACCGTTCTCGCTTAACAGCAGGCCTTTACCTGCAAAGCGGGAAAGAACCGCCGGAATGTTCATCATTGAGTTCAGCGGATCGCGTTTCAGCAACCAGGCAATACCCAGGAACGGCTTGACGAACACTTTGTCGTACAGCCAGTCAAAGCCCCAGGCGTTGTACCACCAGGTACTCAGCAGGCGGCCCGGCGCACTGTTGGCGATGGAGGTCACCAGAGTACGTTTACCCAGCCACAGCCAGGCTGCCAGCAGAATGCCGACCACCGCGACCACGCCAGAGGTAATTTCCAGGGTCAACATGCTGCCGTGCGCCAGCTCCGTCGTTTGCGGAAGCACGCCCTGCAGCGGCGGTACAATCAGTGCGCCAACGAAGGTGGAAAGGATCAGCAGCACAATCAGCGGCAGGCTGTGAGTTACCCCTTTCACGGCGTGAGCGTGAATTTGTTCTTTTCCGTGGAAGACGATGAAAATCATACGGAAGGTGTAGAGCGAGGTCATAAACGCACCGACCAGACCTGCCACCATCAGATTGATATGACCATTCGCCATCGCACCCGCGAGGATCTCATCCTTACTGAAGAAGCCCGCAGTGACCAGCGGCAGTGCCGACAGTGCTGCGCCGCCCACCAGGAAGCAGAGATAAACCAGCGGAATAGATTTACGCAGACCGCCCATCTTGAAGATGTTCTGTTCGTGATGGCAGGCCAGAATGACGGAACCGGATGCCAGGAACAGCAGCGCTTTAAAGAACGCGTGAGTCATCAAGTGGAAAATCGCCGCATCCCATGCCTGCACGCCAAGCGCGAGGAACATGTAGCCAATCTGGCTCATGGTAGAGTAAGCGAGAACACGTTTGATGTCGGTCTGTACCAGCGCGGCAAAACCGGCCAGCAGCAGCGTAACCGCCCCGACAATACCCACCAGATGCAGAACTTCCGGCGTCATCAGGAACAGGCCGTGGGTACGGGCGATCAGGTAGACACCCGCGGTTACCATCGTTGCGGCGTGGATCAGCGCGGAGACAGGCGTCGGGCCCGCCATCGCGTCGGCAAGCCATGTCTGCAACGGCAACTGCGCAGATTTACCGACCGCACCGCCCAGCAGCATCAGCGTCGCCCACATCAGCATGTTATTGCCGTCAGCAAAGTGCGCAGGCGCCAGTTCCACCATTTCGCGGAAGTTCAGTGTACCCAGCTCGTTGTAGAGAATGAACAGCGCGAAAGCGAGGAACACGTCACCCACACGGGTCACGACGAACGCTTTCATTGCCGCTGCGCCATTCTTCGGATCGGTGTAATAGAAACCGATCAGCAGATAGGAGCACAGGCCCACGCCTTCCCAGCCGAGGTACATCAACAGCAGGTTATCAGCGAGAACCAGAACTACCATGCTGGCGATGAACAGGTTGGTGTAAGCGAAGAAGCGAGAGTAGCCCTCTTCACCACGCATATACCAGGAGGCGTACATGTGGATCAGGAAACCCACACCAGTGACCACCGAGAGCATGGTCAGCGACAGGCCGTCCAGCACCAGGTTAAAACCGATGTTAAAGTCGCCTACCGACATCCACGTCCACAGCGGCTGGCTGTATGCCTGTTCGCCGTTAGCGAAGAAGTCGACGCCAATAAAGGCAGTTACCAGCGCCGCCAGGCCCACAGAGCCAACGCCGACGATCGCCGAGACGTTTTCAGACCAGCGCCCACGGGAGAACGCCAGCAGGACGAAGCCAATAAATGGCAAAATAATGGTTAAGGCAAGCATGTTCATCCGCGCATCTCACTTACTGAATCGATGTTCAGGTTCTGGCGACGACGGTGAAGCTGCAGCAGCAGCGCAAGGCCGATACTCGCTTCTGCTGCCGCGAGGCTGATGGCGAGAATGTACATCACCTGACCGTCGGTCTGGCCCCAGTAGCTTCCGGCGACCACAAAGGCCAGCGCGGAGGCGTTAATCATGATTTCCAGACCAATCAGCATAAACAGCAGATTGCGACGGATAACCAGACCGGTTAAGCCAAGAACGAATAAGATTGCCGCGAGGATCAGTCCATGTTGTAAGGGGATCATGCGTGCTCCTCCGTTTTTCTTTTCGCGCTGTCGTCTTTACGATTGCTCAGCACTTCACCCGCACGCTCTTCACGACCGACGTGGAAGGCCACAACCAGACCCGCGAGCAGCAGCATAGAAGCCAGTTCCACCGCCAGTACGTAAGGCCCGAACAGCGTAATACCCACTGCTTTAGCACTGATTGGCGTACCGTCGATACCCTGATCGTTAACACCGAGAATGGCGTAAACAATCACCACCAGCATGATGGCCGACAAAATTGCCGGACCAATCCACACCTGCGGTTTCAGCCACTGGCGTTCCTGTTCGATTTCCGAACCGCCCAGGTTGAGCATCATCACCACGAACACGAACAGCACCATAATGGCACCCGCGTAGACGATAATTTCCAGCGCACCGGCGAAGTAAGCGCCCAGTGAGAAGAACACCCCGGAAATCGCCAGCAGCGAAATAATCAGGTACAGCAGTGCGTGTACCGGATTGGTATGGGTGATCACTCGCAAGGTCGCAAGTATGGCTATCAGGCCACAGATATAAAAAGCGAACTCCATTGCCCCTCTCCTTACGGTAACAGGCTCTTGACGTCGATAGGCTTGGCTTCGTTCTCTGCTTCGCCCTTATCTTTGCCGTCGATTGCCATACCTGCCATCCGGTAGAAGTTATATTCCGGGTATTTGCCCGGACCGGAGATCAGCAGATCCTCTTTCTCGTAAACCAGATCCTGGCGCTTGTATTCCCCCATTTCGAAATCCGGGGTTAACTGAATCGCCGTGGTCGGACAGGCTTCTTCGCACAGACCACAGAAAATGCAGCGTGAGAAGTTGATGCGGAAAAATTCCGGATACCAGCGACCGTCTTTGGTTTCTGCTTTTTGCAGCGAGATACAGCCGACCGGGCAGGCTACCGCGCAGAGGTTACAGGCTACGCAACGCTCTTCGCCGTCCGGGTCGCGGGTCAGAACGATACGACCACGATAACGGGGCGGCAGATAGACCGGCTCTTCCGGGTACATTCGCGTTTCGCGTTTGGCGAACGCGTGCAGGCCGATCATCCAGATACTACGAACCTGGGTGCCGAAACCTACTAACAATTCTTTTAAGGTCATGGTCTTATTGCCCCTTATTGCGCCTGCCAGAGAATGACAGCCGCCGTTACCAGCAAGTTGATCAGCGTCAGCGGCAGGCAGATTTTCCAGCCGAAGGACATTACCTGGTCATAACGCGGACGCGGTAACGACGCACGAATCAAAATGAACATCATCATAAAGAACGCGGTTTTCAGCGCGAACCAGATGAATGGCGGTAACAACGGGCCTTGCCAGCCACCGAAGAACAGCGTCACCATCAGTGCAGAGATGGTCACAATCCCGATGTACTCACCCACGAAGAACAGACCGAACTTCATGCCGGAATATTCAATGTGGTAACCATCCGCCAGTTCCTGCTCGGCTTCCGGCTGGTCAAACGGGTGACGGTGACACACCGCCACGCCCGCGATGGCAAAGGTAATAAAACCAAAAAATTGCGGGATGACGTTCCACACATGCGCCTGGCTATTGACGATGTCGGTCATATTGAATGAACCGGCCTGCGCCACCACGCCCATCAGGGAAAGCCCGAGGAACACTTCGTAGCTCAGGGTCTGCGCAGAAGCACGCATCGCACCGAGCAGCGAGTATTTGTTGTTACTTGACCAGCCCGCAAACAGCACCGCGTACACCGCCAGACCGGCCATCATCAGGAAGAACAAAATCCCGATGTTCAGGTCGGCAACCACCCAACCCGGACTGACTGGCACAATTGCAAAGGCCAGCAGCAGCGAGGTAAAGGCAATCATCGGTGCCAGGGTAAAGATGACGCGATCCGAGAATTTCGGGATCCAGTCTTCTTTAAAGAACATTTTGATCATGTCCGCGACCAGCTGGAGCGAACCGCCCCAGCCAACACGGTTAGGTCCGTAACGGTTCTGGAACAGACCCAGCAGGCGACGTTCGCCAAAGCTCATGAATGCCCCACAGGTGACAACCACCAGCAGGATCACCACCGCTTTGAGGATGGTCAGCAGGATCTCAATCAGTTCCGGTGATATCCAACTCATTGTTGTGCCTCCTTGAGATCCTCAAGATGCGCGCCGGCCAGCACCGGAGCAATGCCGGACATACCCATCGGCAAGCCCACCTGCCCTGCCGTCAGCCCTTCGGCGATTTCAACCGGCAGCGTGACCGTGTTGCCATCGTAACTAAAGGAGACGCGTGTCCCCGCATTCACGCCCAACTTCGCGGCATCCGCTGGGTTGAGTTTGATGTACGGCTGCGGCATACGGCTCTGGAAGACCGGAGCACGCTGTGACAATTCATCGCTGCCAAACAGGTGGTAGTACGGCGCGATACGCCATTTCCCGTCCTGCGGCTGGAAGCGTGCCGGTACACCGGTGAAGTAATCCAGACCATTTTCGCTGGTTTCAAACAGACGCACGCCCGGATCGCCAAAGCGCAGTTTGCCGCCCACTTCGTCCTGGAATTTGTTCCACGCCTGCGGGGAGTTCCAGCCTGGCGCCCAGGCAAACGGCACTTGCGAACGGTGCGCGGTCGGCTGGTTGTTACCTTCCATCGAGAAGGTGAACATGGTGTCAATGTCCTGCGGCTGACGCGGCTCATGAACGCTGATGTTGGCGCGCATGGCAGTACGACCGCTGTAACGGTGCGGCTCACGGGCCAGTTTCTGCCCACGAATACGGAATGTCGCATCCGGCGCAGCATCTTTGATACCCGCCAGTTCCGGGATTTTCGCCACAACGGCGTCAATCACGTGGTCGAGCTGCGTCCAGTCCACTTCTCGGCTCAGCAGGGTGCTGTGCAACGAGTGCAGCCAGCGCCAGCTTTCCAGCATGACAGTTTTGCTGTCGTAATAGGACGGGTCGTAAACCTGGAAGAAACGTTGGGCGCGGCCTTCATTATTAATTACCGTACCGTCGCTTTCAGCAAAGCTGGCGGCGGAAAGCACCAGATGGGCGTTTTCCATGATCGCTGTGCGTTGATGGTCAACCACCATCACCAGCGGCGCTTTAGCCAGCGCAGCATTCACGCGGGTAGCGGAAGCGTGACGATGCAGATCGTTTTCCAGCACAACCACTGCGTCGGCGCGTCCGGTTTCCAGTTCGGTTAACGCTTCTTCAAGCGATCCACCGCCCATAATGCCCAGCCCCATGCTGTTGACGGAACGGGCAATCATGGTGATACCGACGTCAGCGCCGCGACCTTTCAGGGCTTTCGCCACGTTAGCCGCAGCCTGAATCACTTCAGCGCTACCGGCGTTCGTCCCGGAGATAATCAACGGTTTCTTCGCACCAGCCAGTGCCTGCACGATGACGTCGATTTTGCTTTGCAGCTGAGGTTCGATACCGTCAACCGCTGGCGCGGAGTTGTCCAGCGCATGGGCGATGGCAAAACCTAAACGCGCCTGATCTTCAACCGGTGCGCGGTAAGTCCACGCAGCGATATCATCCAGACGGGTGTCATCAACGTTGGTAACAAACAGCGGATGCTTCGCACGCTGACCGATGTTGAGGATTGCCGCAATCTGCCAGTCAGCCACTTTCTGTGCTGCCGCCATTTCGCGCGCTTTACCTTTCACCGCCTGGCGCACTGCCAGCGCGACGCGCGCGCCGGTCTGGGTAACGTCTTCGCCCAGTACCAGTACCGCATCGTAAGATCGATTTCGCGCAGTGCCGGAGTATAAATGCCGCCTTCACGCAGCACTTTCAGCGCCAGTTGCAGACGCTCCTGCTCACCGTGAGCGATACCGGTATAGAAGTTTTCTTCGCCCACCAGCTCACGCAGCGCAAAGTTGCTTTCCACGCTGGCACGGGGAGAACCAATGCCGATCACTTTCTTCGACTGACGCAGAATATCTGCTGCGCCCTGCATTGCCTGTTCAGCGTTGAGGGTAATGAAATCATCGCCACGACGCTGTACTGGCTGACGCGGACGATCTTTCAGGTTGACGTAGCCGTAACCGAAACGACCACGGTCGCAGAGGAAATAGTGGTTTACCGTACCGTTGTAACGGTTTTCAATACGACGCAGTTCGCCGTAACGCTCGCCGGGGCTGATGTTACAGCCGATGGAACATTGCTGGCAGATGCTCGGCGCAAACTGCATATCCCATTTACGGTTGTAACGCTCGGAATGCGTTTTGTCGGTGAATACGCCGGTCGGGCAAATTTCGACCAGGTTACCGGAAAATTCGCTTTCCAGCGTGCCGTCTTCCGGGCGACCGAAGTAGACGTTGTCGTGCGCACCGTAAACGCCCAGATCTGTACCGTCAGCGTAATCTTTGTAGTAACGCACGCAGCGGTAGCAGGCGATGCAGCGGTTCATTTCGTGAGAGATGAACGGCCCCAAATCCTGATTGCGGTGGGTACGTTTGGTGAAACGGTAGCGACGGAAGGTATGCCCGGTCATCACGGTCATATCCTGAAGGTGGCAGTTACCGCCTTCTTCACATACCGGACAGTCGTGCGGGTGGTTAGTCATTAACCACTCGACCACACTTTCACGGAACTGTTTCGCTTCTTCGTCGTCAATGGAAATAAAGGTGCCATCGGAAGCCGGTGTCATACAGGACATCACCAGGCGACCACGCGTGTCTTCCGCGTTTTGGTATTGCTTCACCGCACACTGGCGGCAAGCACCGACGCTTCCCAGCGCCGGATGCCAGCAAAAGTAAGGAATATCAAGGCCCAGAGACAGACAAGCTTCCAGCAGGTTGTCCGCTCCGTTGACCTCGTATTCTTTGCCGTCTACATGAATTGTAGCCATTAGCATGCTTCCAGTTTTCTCGGTCAGGGACCGAGCGTTAATCGAAATTCGGTTACCAGCGCTCTTTCAGCAGGTTCGGCTGAATCCCATTAATCAAATGGGTATTGCTGAATGGCTGTTTGATTCCCGCCTCAAATTCTTCGCGGAAATATTTGATGGCGCTCTGTAACGGCTCCACTGCACCAGGTGCGTGGGCACAGAAAGTTTTACCCGGGCCTAAGAATCGACACAGTTGCTCAAGTGTTTCGATATCGCCCGGCTGACCTTCGCCACGCTCCAGCGCACGCAGAATTTTCACGCTCCACGGCAGACCGTCGCGGCACGGCGTACACCAGCCGCAGGACTCTCGGGCGAAAAACTCTTCCAGGTTACGCACCAGCGACACCATGTTGATCTCATGGTCAACCGCCATCGCCAGTGCTGTACCCAGACGGCTGCCCGCTTTACCGATACTCTCGAATTCCATCGGCAGGTCAAGGTGCGCTTCGGTCAGGAAGTCAGTCCCCGCGCCGCCAGGCTGCCAGGCTTTGAATTTCAGACCGTCACGCATACCACCGGCGTAATCTTCGAGGATCTCGCGCGCGGTAGTACCAAACGGCAGTTCCCACAGGCCCGGATTTTTCACCCGACCGGAGAAGCCCATCAGCTTGGTGCCAGCATCTTTACTTTTCGAGATGTTCTGATACCACTCCACGCCGTTAGCGAGGATCGCCGGAACGTTACACAGGGTTTCGACGTTGTTGACACAGGTCGGTTTGCCCCATGCACCGGAGGTTGCCGGGAAGGGTGGCTTCGAGCGCGGGTTAGCGCGACGTCCTTCCAGGGAGTTGATTAACGCTGTTTCTTCCCCGCAGATGTAGCGCCCTGCCCCGGTATGGACGAACAGTTCGAAGTCAAAACCTGTTCCCATAATATTTTTGCCAAGCAGACCTGCTTCGGTGGCTTCAGCAATGGCACGGCGCAGATTCACTGCCGCTTCAATATATTCGCCACGCAGGAAGATGTAGCACGGTAAGCTTTCAGCGCAAACGCGGAGATGAGCATACCTTCCACCAGCAGGTGCGGCAGTTGCTCCATCAGCAGGCGGTCTTTATAGGTGCCCGGCTCCATTTCATCGGCGTTACACAGCAGGTAACGGATGTTCATGGATTCGTCTTTCGGCATCAGGCTCCATTTCAGGCCAGTCGAGAAGCCCGCGCCGCCGCGCCCTTTCAGACCAGCGTCTTTGACCTGATTAACGATTTCGTCCGGAGAAAGCCCAGTCAGCGCCTTACGCGCGCCTTCGTAACCGTTTTTGCTGCGGTATTCATCCAGCCACACTGGCTGTTTGTCATCGCGCAGACGCCAGGTCAGCGGATGCGTTTCGGGAGTACGGATAATGTTTTTCATTTATACCGCTCCAGCAGTTCAGGGATCGCTTCCGGGGTCAGATGCGCGTGAGTGTCCTCATCGATCATCATGTTTGGCCCTTTATCACAGTTCCCCAGGCAGCAAGTTGGCAGCAGCGTAAAGCGGCCATCAAATGTCGTTTGCCCTGGTTTGATGTTCAGCTTTTTCTCGAGCTCCGCCTGAATACCCTGGTAACCGTTGATATGACAGACCACGCTGTCGCAATAACGGATCACATGGCGGCCTACTGGCTGACGGAAGATCTGGCTGTAGAACGTTGCCACACCTTCGACGTCGCTCGCCGGAATACCCAGCACATCGGCGATCGCGTGGATCGCGCCATCCGGCACCCAGCCACGCTGCTTCTGAACGATTTTCAGCGCTTCAATGGACGCCGCACGCGGGTCTTCGTAGTGGTGCATCTCGTGCTCAATCGCTTCACGCTCTGCCGCACTCAGCTCAAAAGCCTCGGTTTGTGGTTGTTGATTCTCGTGCATAATTAGCGGTCCACATCTGACATAACAAAATCGATACTGCCCAGATAAACAATCAGGTCAGACACCAGGCTGCCGCGGATCGCCGCCGGAATTTGCTGCAAATGCGCATAACTCGGCGTGCGGATACGAGTGCGATAACTCATGGTGCTACCGTCGCTGGTCAGGTAGTAACTGTTGATCCCTTTGGTCGCCTCAATCATCTGGAAAGATTCATTGGCAGGCATCACCGGCCCCCACGACACTTGCAGGAAGTGGGTGATCAGGGTTTCGATATGTTGCAGCGTGCGCTCTTTCGGCGGCGGCGTAGTCAGCGGGTGATCCGCTTTGAACGGGCCTTCCGGCATGTTGTTGAGGCACTGCTCAAGAATGCGCAGACTCTGGCGCAGCTCTTCCACTTTCAGCATTACGCGGGTGTAGCAGTCAGAAACACCACCACCAACCGGGATTTCAAAGTCGAAGTTTTCATAGCCAGAATAAGGACGCGCCTTACGCACGTCGAAGTCGATCCCGGTAGCACGCAGGCCCGCGCCAGTGGTGCCCCACTCCAGCGCCTCTTTCGCGCCATAGGCGGCAACGCCCTGGGAACGACCTTTCAGAATGGTATTTTGCAGCGCCGCTTTCTCGTAAGACGCCAGACGTTTCGGCATCCAGTCGAGGAACTCCCGCAGCAGGCGATCCCAGCCGCGCGGCAGGTCGTGCGCTACGCCGCCAATACGGAACCACGCCGGGTGCATACGGAAACCCGTGATTGCTTCCACCAGATCGTAAATTTTCTGACGATCGGTAAAGGCAAAGAACACGGGCGTCATTGCGCCGACGTCCTGAATAAAGGTCGAGATATACAGCAGGTGACTGTTGATGCGGAACAGTTCGGAGAGCATTACGCGAATGACGTTAACGCGATCCGGCACGGTGATCCCGGCCAGTTTCTCTACCGCCAGCACGTAAGGCATTTCGTTAACGCAGCCGCCGAGGTATTCGATACGGTCGGTATACGGAATGTAGCTGTGCCAGGACTGGCGCTCGCCCATTTTCTCTGCACCACGGTGGTGGTAGCCGATGTCTGGTACGCAGTCGACAATCTCTTCGCCGTCGAGTTGTAAAACGATACGGAAAGCCCCGTGCGCCGACGGGTGGTTCGGGCCGAGGTTGAGGAACATGAAGTCCTCGTTTTCGGTGCCGCGCTTCATCCCCCACTCTTCCGGTTTGAAGGTCAGGGCTTCCATCTCCAGATCCTGTTTGGCTTTGGTCAGCTCAAACGGCGAGAATTCGGTAGCGCGCGCCGGGTAATCTTTACGCAGCGGGTGACCTTTCCAGGTTTGCGGCATCATGATGCGGCGCAGGTTCGGGTGACCGTCGAAAGTAATGCCAAACAGATCCCAGGTTTCACGCTCATACCAGTTAGCGTTCGGGAACAGTTTGGTGAAGGTCGGTACGTGCAGGTCGTTTTCTGCCAGCGCCACCTTCAGCATGATGTCGCGGTTACGATCGATAGAAATCAGATGGTAGAAAACGGAAAAATCCGCGGCAGGTAACCCTTCGCGGTGTGTGCGCAGACGTTCGTCCATGCCGTGTAAGTCAAACAGCATGACGTAAGGTTTCGGCAGTTTCTTTAAGAAATCGCCCACTTCCAGTAATTGTTCACGCTTGATCCACACAACGGGAACCCCGGTGCGAGTCGCCTGAACAGTAAAGGCATCCGGCCCAAAACGGTTGCGCAGTTCGCCAATCACCGGATCATCAAGATGATCGCGGGTCTGCCAGGCGGGTTCTTGCGCGGTTAAGTCGGTCATATTGTTCACCATTGCAAATGGTCCGTGGTGACTGTCGGCGCAGTAAGCTTCGCGAAATAGATTTAGGAATAAGCGAAGAAAAATCCCTTTGCCGACAGGCGCAAATTAAATCTCGTCAGGTGTACGCAGGTTGGTTACGGCAATGCGTTCACCGCGCTTGCGTTCGCGCTCTGATTGCATATTGGCGCGATAAACGCCCTGATCGCCAACCACCCAGGAGAGCGGACGACGTTCTTTGCCGATAGATTCCTGCAACAGCATCAGTGCCTGCATGTACGCTTCAGGACGCGGCGGGCAGCCCGGGATATACACATCAACCGGGATGAATTTATCGACGCCCTGCACAACGGAATAAATATCGTACATGCCGCCGGAGTTGGCACAGGCACCCATTGAGATAACCCATTTTGGTTCCAGCATCTGGTCATACAGACGCTGAATAACCGGTGCCATTTTGGTAAAGCAGGTTCCTGCAACCACCATCAGGTCAGCCTGACGCGGCGAAGCACGCAATACTTCTGCGCCAAAACGCGCCACGTCATGCACCGCGGTAAACGAAGTCACCATCTCAACGTAACAGCAGGAAAGACCGAAGTTATACGGCCAAATTGAGTTTTTACGACCCCAGTTAACCATGTCATTGAGCTTGCCCATAAACACGTTTTTGTTAACTTCTTGCTCCAGAGGGTCGGTTACGATCTCCTGCTTTTGCAGGGGGTAACGGTCGTTCTCACCGTTGGGATCTATGCGGGTGAGCGTATAATCCATCTTAATGCCTCGCGGTTAGCGTTGACGATTAGCGATACTGTTCGTTTCCGGGTTCATACGCTCGCGGCGTGAACGCGCGGGCGTCCAGTCCAGCGCGCCAATACGCACCAGATAAACCAGACCTGCCAGTAACACAAAAATAAAAATTGCAGCTTCCACAAAGCCTACCCAGCCGCTTTCGCGGATAGAGGTTGACCATGCGAACAGATACAGCGCTTCAACGTCGAAGATAACGAAGAACATGGCCACCAGATAAAACTTGGCGGACAGGCGTAAGCGGGCGGAGCGACCGAGTCGATACCGGATTCAAACGGCACGTTTTTTCGACCTCGCGCGTGCGCGACCGCCTAAAAACCAACCGCCTACCAGCATCAGGCAACACAGGCCAATGGCAACGATAAGAAAGATAGCGAATGCCCAGTGATGAGCGATGACTTCAGTGGATGTTGACATACTCATTGCTTACTCATCAAAAGTAGCGCCAGATTCACTGCTCTTCACGGCAGATGGACGCCACATCGATTCATGGGGAGGAATAAAAAAAACCTTACAACTACTGTAGTAACAACTTTATACAGTGAATTGATGTGGTCTTTTACCCCTTTCTATAACCTTTTGTCAACTTTAACAAAAGTTTCTTCACATTAATTTACATAATACCAACAACCCTTGCATTTAATGCTCTTCATCCCAGATCATTGACGACTCCAGGAAAATTAGATGTTGTTGAATCGTGTCCGTTGTGAAGCAATGGAAAAAATACGGGCCTATTTTGACAGGAATTTGTGTCGATTCCTCCCCCTAAAAGAGAGTATTTTCTTGATCTGTGACACGCTTTTGTTAATCCATAACAAAAATACAGCAACAAATTCACGTATTTTTTAACATCATTGTAGCAGGAGATTTTTATCCGGCGATTTTTTGTTCGCGTGTATAGAGAATGGCGGGCGGTTGAAAAATGAACATTTTTGTTCAATATCAGGAAAAGTCGTTATCATTTATTGTAAAAAAAAGCCACTGACGTTCAAAAAAACATCAGTGGCTTGTTTTTACAAATGTGGTTATCTGGTACCAGACAATTATTCGTAATCGCCTTCAATTAACAGAGAATCATCCCCTTCATGGGCTCCTGTCGCGCTGAACTGCCATGGATTCTGATAACTCTCCATTGCCTGGTATATCACCTGGGCCAGTTCATTACCGCTGGACGGATCATAGCAGAGCAAATATTCGGTATCTGGCAGTGGTGGTAAACCGTCCACAGCACTCAAGACGCGCAGGTCCGGACTCATCATCTCAACCGGCCTGGCCGTTACACCCAATCCCGCTTTCACGGCAGCACGAACCGCCGGCAACGTGGAGGCGACATAAGCCAGACGCCATGGAATATCTGCTTTATTGAGTGTTGCCAGAACCATATCGCGGAACGGACTAGGATCATCCAGCAACACCAGAGGGATCGGCTCGCCTTTTTGCAATACATATTCCGCAGCGCAATACCAGTGCGTTGGAGAAGTTCTCAGGTTCAACGCCTTAAAGGTACCAGGACGATTTGTGGTAACCATTAAATCCACTTCCTGGGACTTCAGCATATCTGCCATATAGGCATTACGCTTAACGCGGACATCCAGCGCAAGTTTCGGATAAACCGAACTCACGCGATTAAGCAGGAAAGGTAAGATCGTATCAGCAGATTCATCTGAAGCGCCGATTGTTAACACGCCCTGAAGATTACTGAACATCAATGATGAGCAAGCTTCATCATTAAAACGCAGGATCTTCCTGGCATAGCCAAGAAGCTGAATGCCATGTTCAGTTAACAGTTTGTTACGACCATGCCGAGCGAACAGTTCTTTCCCAACGAGTTGTTCAAGACGTTGCATTTGCTGACTAACAGCGGACTGAGTACGACACACGGCGGCAGCTGCGGCAGCAAAAGTGTTCAGATCGGCAACAGCAACAAATGTTCTCAGCAGATCGAGGTCGAGGTTAATTATCGGACGATTTGCACTTATCATATATTATCACTTACTGGCGGCTCATACTGAGCTGGTTAATGCTGTGCACACACAAACAAGCAATTCCATTTGTAATGTGCCTCCCTGGCAGTTTCATCCGGAAGTCTGGATGAAAGTTAAAATGCATATGAGTTGCACTAATAAGAACGACTCACATTGTTCCGTTATAATGCCTGAAGTAGTTCACAGAATATATCTTCAGGAATCGCATATCTATTAAGTTACTCACTCTTTTCTATTTATGACATGCGAGTGTTTGTGTAAATGTAAATGTTGTTCCTTGTTCCACTACTAGCAAAGCGGCGCCAACCCAGCGTGAACACGCATAAGCGGCGATGATTTGTCTGCATCAAAAGTGGGGGTTCCGTCATTTAAGCGAGCATTTTACCCTAAAACCCATTTATTTATAAGGGCCATTGCGAATTATCTGATGCAAAGTTATGTTATGTTAGGCAAAGTAATCTTCTATTATTAATAAGCACAACAAAACCTTTTTGAATATTAAATAATAATTAATTAGCACACCCTGCATTCATTAATTCCGCTTAACAATAGTTTCGCACGTCATCACCTATACGACACTTCGGCGATCACTACTCTGTTAATGTTTCACTTATAATGAAAATATCATGAATATGTTATGTTCGCGATTTCTTAAATCAAAGGAAATTCGCACATTTATCTACCAGACAAAAAACTATGCATTAGATTAATACTTAGAATAAATCACTACAAAACACAAATCATTAAGCATATGCATCTCAATATTTAACGATTATTAAGTTATTAACAGCACATTCCCTCCTTTTACTCTCGCAAAATCTTGTTCTGCAGAACTTCAAAACACCGCCTCGGGGGAGTACATTGTTCTAAGCTGACTTCCACGGCAGGAAGTGGCGATAACAGCAAAAAAGGTCAAGATTCATGTCACCCATTGAAAAATCCAGCAAGTTAGAGAATGTCTGTTATGACATCCGTGGTCCGGTGCTGAAAGAAGCAAAACGCCTGGAAGAAGAAGGTAACAAGGTATTGAAACTGAACATCGGCAACCCTGCCCCGTTCGGTTTTGACGCTCCTGATGAGATCCTGGTTGACGTGATACGCAACCTCCCGACCGCTCAGGGCTATTGTGATTCAAAAGGCCTCTACTCTGCGCGTAAGGCCATCATGCAGCACTATCAGGCGCGAGGCATGCGTGATGTTACCGTGGAAGACATTTACATCGGCAATGGTGTATCGGAGCTTATCGTTCAGGCAATGCAGGCCTTGCTGAACAGCGGGGATGAAATGTTGGTTCCTGCACCTGATTACCCACTATGGACCGCGGCGGTTTCGCTCTCCAGCGGTAAAGCAGTGCACTACCTTTGTGACGAGTCCTCTGACTGGTTCCCGGACCTTGATGATATTCGCGCTAAAATTACGCCTCGTACGCGCGGTATCGTTATTATCAACCCGAACAACCCTACCGGCGCGGTTTATTCCAAAGAGCTTTTAATGGAAATTGTGGAGATTGCGCGTCAGCATAATCTCATTATCTTCGCCGATGAAATTTACGACAAAATTCTCTACGACGACGCCGAGCATCACTCGATTGCGGCGATGGCGCCTGACCTGCTGACCATTACCTTTAACGGTCTGTCGAAAACGTATCGTGTGGCAGGCTTCCGTCAGGGCTGGATGGTGCTGAACGGGCCGAAAAAACACGCCAAAGGCTACATTGAAGGTCTGGAGATGCTGGCCTCAATGCGACTTTGCGCCAACGTTCCCGCACAACACGCGATTCAGACCGCATTGGGCGGCTATCAGAGTATCAGCGAATTTATCTTACCAGGCGGGCGTCTTTACGAGCAGCGTAATCGCGCATGGGAATTGATTAACGACATTCCGGGCGTTTCCTGCGTGAAGCCACGCGGCGCGCTGTACATGTTCCCAAAAATCGACGCCAAACGTTTTTAATATTCACGACGACCAGAAGATGGTGCTGGACTTCCTGTTACAGGAAAAAGTTCTGCTGGTTCAAGGGACGGCTTTTAACTGGCCGTGGCCGGATCACTTCCGCATAGTTACGCTGCCGCGCGTTGATGATATCGAACTGTCATTAAGTAAATTCGCTCGTTTCCTTTCTGGCTATCATCAGCTGTAATCTTAAATTCACTGCCGGAGATTGCATCCGGCAGTGTTATCCCCCCACAATGATCTCATGAAGTCATCACACGCAAGGTCGTTATGAAGCAGAGCCATTTTTTTGCCCATCTCTCCCGTCTGAAACTCATTAACCGCTGGCCGTTAATGCGCAATGTACGGACAGAAAATGTGTCTGAGCACAGTTTGCAGGTGGCGATGGTCGCCCATGCGCTGGCAGCCATTAAAAACCGTAAGTTTGGCGGAAATGTCAACGCTGAACGCATCGCTCTGCTGGCGATGTACCACGATGCCTCTGAAGTGCTCACAGGCGATCTCCCTACCCCAGTGAAATATTTCAACTCGCAAATCGCTCAGGAATACAAAGCCATTGAAAAAATTGCCCAACAAAAGCTGGTCGATATGGTTCCGGATGAGTTGCGGGATATTTTCGCGCCATTAATCGATGAAAATGCGTATAGCGATGAAGAAAAGTCGCTGGTGAAACAGGCTGATGCACTTTGTGCCTATCTGAAATGTCTGGAAGAGCTCGCAGCCGGAAATAATGAATTTTTGCTGGCAAAAACGCGGCTGGAAGCGACGCTTGAAACGCGCCGCAGCCAGGAGATGGACTACTTCATTGAAGTCTTTGTTCCCAGCTTCCATCTTTCGCTCGATGAGATTAGCCAGGATTCGCCACTGTAAGCAGACAGATACCAGCCGACGCAGCCTGATAAGACGCGCCAGCGTCGCATCAGGCTCTCGTTAAAACGGAAACAGCATCGGAATCATCACCACGCAAACCGCCATCACAATAGCGGTGAACGGTACTCCCAGCTTCACAAAATCACTAAAGCTGTAATTTCCCGGCCCTAAAACCAACGTGTTAACCGGTGAGGAAACTGGTGTCATAAAGGCGGCGGATGCTGCCATCGCCACCACCATAGCAAATGGATACGGCGAGACACCCATTGTTTTAGCCGCGGCCAGCGCAATCGGCGCCATCAACACAGCCGTTGCCGTATTCGAAATAAACAAACCAATCACCGCCGACAAGACAAACAAACAGCCAAGCATCATATGTGGCCCGTAACCGCCGCCGATGTCCATTAACCCTTTCACCGCCAGCGCGACACCGCCTGTTTTCTGTAGCGCCACCGCGAACGGCATCATCCCAACGATCAAAATAATGCTCGGCCAGTGAATAGATTTATAGGCGCTTTCAGCATCGATACAGCGGAATTTCCCCATCAGCAAGCAGGCAATGATAGCCGCGATGGGATTAGGGATTTCATCAGTCAGCATTAACGCCACCATCAACACCAGACAGAAAATGGCATGGGGTGCCTGACTGTGCGCAGGCGATGCTTCACTCACCTCTTCCGGTAAGTTCAGCGCCACGAAGTCGCGGCCCTGTTTTGCCAGCATACCGATAAGCTTCCAGTTACCGACGACCAGAATGATATCGCCCAGCAGCAGAGGCTCATCCGCCAGCGAACCTTCCAGCGCCACGCCGTTGCGTTTCAGGCCCACCACATTTAGTCCGTAGCGCGTACGAAAGCCAATTTCGCGCACCGATTTACCAATCAACTCAGACTCAGGAATTAATGAAATCTCCGCCATGCCAACATCAAGGGCTTGATCGGAAAAATACTCGCCGCGCAGCACCATCGGTTCCAGCAATTGTTCACTACAAAATTGTCGGAGATCGACATCAGCCGCAGACATATCAATAAGCAAAACGTCACGCGCCCGGAATTCAGAAACCCCGTTCACGTTCACAATAACGCGACGAAAAACGCCGCCAGCGTTCAACACCGATGACGTTAGCGCCATAACGTTCACGTAATTTGAGATCGTCCAGTCGCTGGCCAATCATCGGCGAACCGGGACGAATGGCCAGGCGACGCGCGCGCCCGGTAAGTCGGTATTCACGGATAAGATCGCGGAAGGTACGACGCGTCCAGCCTTCGCGCTGCGGGGTCTGGGTATCCCCTTTCAGCATGAAACGCATCACTAACATATACAAGATGCCCAGCACCAGTACGACCAGGCCGATGGGGGTTACGCTAAAGAAACTAAAACCATGATAGCCTTCACGCAGCAATTCACTGTTAATCACCAGGTTAGGTGGCGTTGCCACCAGCGTCATCATGCCGCTGATCAGCCCGGCAAAACTCAACGGCATCATCAGGCGCGACGGCGACGTTTGCATGCGCATAGCGACGCTTAACACCACAGGGATAAAGATAGCGACGACGCCCGTTGAACTCATAAACGCGCCAAGGCCCGCAACGGTCAACATCAACAAAACCAACATTTTGATTTCACTGTTGCCTGCCACTTTAACCAGCCATGTCCCCATTACAGTGGCGACGCCCGTGCGGACTAAACCATCGCCAATAATAAACAAGGCGGCGATCAGTACCACGTTAGGATCGGAAAAACCGGAAAACACTTCAGGGACGGTCAGCGTACCGCTTAATGCAAACGCAACAATGACAAACAAAGCGACCGCATCCATACGCACTCTGCCAGTCGCAAACAAGACGATGGCAACCGCCAGTAATGAAAGAACCCAGATCAATTCACCGTTCACAACGTATCCTTGTTAATTGAGGGGGATGGCCTGATTCTGCCACAAAAAAGCCCCGTCGGGACGGGGCTAAATCATGATCTGGCGTTTCACGCAATAATAACGTCACCATTTGGCTGTTTGATCACAGTAATTTGTTCCAGACTATGGAGGACCAAATCTACCTCATTCAGACGCGGGGTAACAGCCGGTGAGTTAACCGCAATGACATGACATCCCGCGGCCAGGCCTGAAAGCACGCCAGCGGGAGCATCCTCCACCACCACACATTCCTGCGGTGCAAGGCCCAACAGTTGTGCACCTAACAGATATGCATCCGGCTCTGGTTTTCCACGTTTAACCCGCTCTGCGGTAACAAACACTTCCGGCGCGGGAAGTCCGGCGACTTTGTGACGTGCTCGCGCAACAGGCATGGAACCAGAAGTGACAATGGCCCACGGAATCCCCGCTTTATTCAAATGATTGAGTAAAGCTATCGCCCCTGGGAGTGCGGTAATACCTTCGGTTTCCGTGGCCTCGATTTGTTCCAGACGGGTAAACTCGGCGGCAATTTCCGTCTCCGATTTGCCCATCATGAAATGGCGCAGAGACGTAATCGCCTGTTTACCATGAATAAACGCCAGCACATCTTCCGGTGCTAGCCCATGACGTCTGGCCCAGTTGCTCCACGCTCGCTCTACCGCGGGCAGAGAATCCACCAGCGTTCCATCCAGATCAAACAGAAAACCTTTACACCGCACGCGGGCCTCCTCAGGCGTTGATGATTTGGTTAATTTCGTTAGCGCTCAGGTGATACTGACGCGGGCAGGCATGCCAGACATTCAACATGCGCAGATATTTCTCCCACATTGGCGTCTGGGCATTAAAGCCGTGAGTTCCGGCATCAAAATGGGTGTAACGCCCTTCAACGTTAACCATAAAGCGGACATATCCGAGATAACGCGCTTCGGTGGCGGCGTCAAAGCCGAGGAAGGTGACACGACGTTCATCGATGGATTGCTGGTCCTGTAAATTAGACCAGGAAACATGCAGCGCGTGATACATCTCCATAATGTCGATGATAGTGCGGCAGGTTTCTTCTTTCAGCTCGCCAAACTCGCGATCCAGTTCGCGCATTTGTAAACCATAACCACGCTCAATGATTGTTTGCAGGCGACGGTAACGTTCAGCATTTGCCGGATCGAGCATAGTCATCATTTTGTACTGGTTAGACAAAATAAGACGTTGCGCGTTGGTCATTTCCATTGTTGACTCCTGTATCACTCTACTACGGTGAAAAAAAAAGAAGGCCGATGTCTGCCTTCTTTTATATGCGTAATCAGGGGTCAATTACAAATCATCAAGGAAAGTTTTATCCAGTTGTTTGAAGGCGCGCTTAAGCGTGTCAGCTAATGCCTGGTAATCAGGCTTGCCTTCAACAGGTGCCAGCACCTGTCCAGACTCCTGCAATTTACCGCGAACTTCATAAAACCAGTTGAGGATTGCAGGTGGTAATGGCGTTACAGAACGCTTGCCCAGCCACCACAGTCCCTGCATGGGTAAGCTTAGGGCGAACAACGCAGTGGCGACTGCCGGACCAAGCTGACCGCCCAGCGCAATCTGCCAGCAGAGAGTAAACACGGCGATCGGCGGCATAAAGCGGATCGCATAACGCGTCATCTTAATGACGCGATTCTCAACAAAGACCGGGGCAAGGCGTTTTTCCAGCGGCCACGTCTTTGAGTAATGCTGTCCCCGGCGAAACAAGCTAAAAAAATTAACAGAACGATTATCCGGCGTTGACATGCTTCACCTCAACTTCACATATAAAGATTCAAAAATTTGTGCAAATTCACAACTCAGCGGGACAACGTTCAAAACATTTTGTCTTCCGTACCCACAATCAGGTATCCTTTAGCAGCCTGAAATGGCCGAGTAGTACATATTCATTGAGTCGTCAAATTCATAAACATTATGCCATTGGCTGAAAATTACGCAAAATGGCATAGACTCAAGATATTTCTTCCATCATGCAAAAAAAAATTTGCAGTGCATGATGTTAATCATAAATGTCGGTGTCATCATGCGCTACGCTCTATGGCTCCCTGACGTTTTTTTTAGCCACGTATCAATTATAGGTACTTCCATGTCGAGTAAGTTAGTACTGGTTCTGAACTGCGGTAGTTCTTCACTGAAATTTGCAATCATCGATGCAGCGAATGGTGAAGAGTACCTTTCTGGTTTAGCCGAATGTTTCCACCTGCCCGAAGCACGTATCAAATGGAAAATGGACGGCAATAAACAAGAAGCGGCTTTAGGTGCAGGCGCCGCTCACAGCGAAGCGCTCAACTTTATCGTTAATACTATTCTGGCACAAAAACCAGAACTGTCTGCGCAGCTGACCGCTATCGGTCACCGTATCGTACACGGCGGTGAGAAGTATACCAGCTCCGTAGTGATCGACGAGTCTGTTATTCAGGGTATCAAAGATGCAGCTTCTTTTGCACCGCTGCACAACCCGGCTCACCTGATCGGTATCGAAGAAGCACTGAAATCTTTCCCGCAGTTGAAAGATAAAAACGTTGCTGTATTTGACACGGCGTTCCACCAGACTATGCCGGAAGAGTCTTACCTCTACGCCCTGCCGTACAACCTGTACAAAGAGCACGGCATCCGTCGTTACGGCGCGCACGGCACCAGCCACTTCTATGTAACTCAGGAAGCGGCAAAAATGCTGAACAAACCGGTAGAAGAACTGAACATCATCACCTGCCACCTGGGCAACGGTGGTTCCGTTTCTGCTATCCGTAACGGCAAATGCGTTGATACCTCTATGGGTCTGACTCCGCTGGAAGGCCTGGTAATGGGTACTCGTTCTGGTGACATCGATCCGGCGATCATTTTCCACCTGCACGACACCCTCGGCATGAGCGTTGATGCCATCAACAAACTGCTGACCAAAGAGTCTGGCCTGCTGGGTCTGACCGAAGTGACCAGCGACTGCCGCTATGTTGAAGATAACTACGCGACGAAAGAAGACGCGAAGCGCGCAATGGACGTTTACTGCCACCGCCTGGCGAAATACATCGGTGCATACACCGCGCTGATGGATGGTCGTCTGGACGCTGTTGTATTCACCGGTGGTATCGGTGAAAACGCTGCGATGGTTCGTGAACTGTCACTGGGCAAACTGGGCGTGCTGGGCTTTGAAGTTGATCGCGAACGCAACCTGGCTGCACGTTTCGGCAAATCTGGTTTCATCAACAAAGAAGGTACCCGTCCTGCGGTGGTTATCCCAACCAACGAAGAACTGGTCATCGCGCAAGACGCGAGCCGCCTGACTGCCTGATTTCACACCGCCAGCCCAGCTGGCGGTGCTGTTTTGTAACCCGCCAACCGGCGGTAACGAAAGAGGATAAACCGTGTCCCGTATTATTATGCTGATCCCTACCGGAACCAGCGTCGGTCTGACCAGCGTCAGCCTCGGCGTGATCCGTGCAATGGAACGCAAAGGCGTTCGTCTGAGCGTTTTCAAACCTATTGCTCAGCCGCGTACCGGTGGCGATGCGCCCGATCAGACAACGACTATCGTGCGTGCGAGCTCTTCCACCACGACAGCCGCCGAACCGCTGAAAATGAGCTACGTTGAAGGTCTGCTTTCCAGCAATAAAAAAGATGTGCTGATGGAAGAGATCGTCGCGAACTACCACGCTAACACCAAAGACGCTGAAGTGGTTCTGGTTGAAGGTCTGGTACCGACACGTAAACACCAGTTTGCCCAGTCTCTGAACTACGAAATCGCCAAAACGCTGAACGCGGAAATCGTCTTCGTTATGTCTCAGGGCACCGACACCCCGGAACAGCTGAAAGAACGTATCGAACTGACTCGCAACAGCTTCGGTGGTGCCAAAAACACCAACATCACTGGCGTTATCGTTAACAAACTGAACGCACCGGTTGATGAACAGGGTCGTACTCGCCCGGATCTGTCCGAGATTTTCGACGACTCTTCCAAAGCAAAAATCAACAATGTTGATCCGGCGAAGCTGCAAGAATCCAGCCCGCTGCCGGTTCTCGGCGCTGTGCCGTGGAGCTTTGATCTGATCGCGACTCGTGCTATCGATATGGCACGCCACCTGAACGCCACCATCATCAACGAAGGCGACATCAACACTCGCCGCGTGAAATCTGTCACTTTCTGCGCACGCAGCATTCCACACATGCTGGAGCACTTCCGTGCAGGTTCTCTGCTGGTAACTTCCGCAGACCGTCCTGACGTACTGGTTGCCGCTTGCCTTGCTGCCATGAACGGCGTAGAAATCGGCGCCCTGCTGCTGACTGGCGGCTACGAAATGGACGCGCGCATTTCTAAACTGTGCGAACGCGCTTTCGCTACCGGCCTGCCGGTATTCATGGTAAACACCAACACCTGGCAGACTTCTCTGAGCCTGCAGAGCTTCAACTTGGAAGTTCCGGTTGACGATCACGAGCGCATCGATAAAGTTCAGGAATACGTTGCTAACTACATCAACGCTGACTGGATTGACTCTCTGACTGCCACTTCCGAGCGCAGCCGTCGTCTGTCTCCGCCTGCGTTCCGTTATCAGCTGACCGAACTGGCGCGCAAAGCGGGCAAACGTATCGTTCTGCCGGAAGGCGACGAACCGCGTACCGTTAAAGCAGCCGCCATCTGTGCTGAACGTGGTATCGCAACTTGCGTACTGTTGGGTAACCCGGCAGAGATCAACCGAGTTGCAGCGTCTCAAGGCGTAGAACTGGGCGCAGGCATTGAAATCGTTGATCCAGAAGTGGTTCGCGAAAAATATGTTGCTCGTCTGGTCGAACTGCGTAAGAACAAAGGCATGACCGAAACCGTTGCCCGCGAACAGCTGGAAGACAACGTGGTTCTCGGTACCCTGATGCTGGAACAGGATGAAGTTGATGGTCTGGTTTCCGGTGCTGTTCACACCACCGCAAACACCATCCGTCCGCCGCTGCAGCTGATCAAAACTGCACCGGGTAGCTCTCTGGTATCTTCCGTGTTCTTCATGCTGCTGCCGGAACAGGTTTACGTTTACGGTGACTGTGCGATCAACCCGGATCCGACCGCAGAACAGCTGGCTGAAATCGCCATCCAGTCCGCGGATTCCGCCGCAGCCTTCGGTATCGAACCGCGTGTGGCTATGCTCTCCTACTCCACCGGTACTTCTGGTGCAGGTAGCGACGTAGAGAAAGTTCGCGAAGCAACTCGTCTGGCGCAGGAAAAACGTCCTGACCTGATGATCGACGGCCCGCTGCAGTACGACGCTGCGGTAATGGCTGACGTTGCGAAATCTAAAGCGCCGAACTCTCCGGTTGCAGGTCGCGCTACCGTGTTCATCTTCCCGGATCTGAATACCGGTAACACCACCTACAAAGCGGTACAGCGTTCTGCCGACCTGATCTCCATCGGGCCGATGCTGCAGGGTATGCGCAAGCCGGTTAACGACCTGTCCCGTGGCGCACTGGTTGACGATATCGTCTACACCATCGCGCTGACTGCGATTCAGTCTGCACAGCAGCAGTAATCTCGTCATAATCCGCAGCCTTACTGCTGCGGATATCAGAACCGGAAATAGCCACTATTTCCGGTTTTTTATTCTCTTAATTTGCATTACTCCTTTCTGATTATCTTGCTTAACTGCGCTGCATCAATGAATTGCGTCATCTCACTTTGCATACTTACCACTTTGTCTTGTGCAAGGGAAAATTTGCGCTATGTCAGCAATCACTGAATCCAAACCAACCAGAAGATGGGCAATGCCCGATACTCTGGTGATTATCTTTTTTGTTGCTATTTTAACCAGTCTCGCCACCTGGGTTGTTCCGGTGGGAATGTTTGACAGTCAGGAAGTGCAATATCAGGTTGATGGTCAGACAAAAACACGCAAGGTTGTAGACCCTCACTCATTTCGCATTCTGACCAACGAGGCGGGCGAACCAGAGTATCACCGCGTGCAACTGTTCTCGACGGGCGATGAACGTCCCGGCCTGATGAACTTCCCGTTTGAAGGGCTAACCTCTGGCTCGAAATATGGGACCGCCGTTGGCATCATCATGTTTATGCTGGTGATTGGCGGCGCGTTTGGCATCGTGATGCGTACAGGAACTATTGATAACGGCATCCTGGCGCTTATCCGCCACACACGAGGGAATGAAATTCTTTTCATTCCGACGTTATTTATTCTCTTTTCACTCGGTGGTGCGGTATTTGGCATGGGGGAAGAGGCAGTCGCCTTTGCCATCATCATCGCGCCACTCATGGTACGGCTGGGTTATGACAGTATCACCACCGTCCTGGTAACCTATATCGCTACGCAAATCGGTTTTGCCAGCTCGTGGATGAACCCGTTCTGCGTGGTCGTCGCCCAGGGGATCGCTGGTGTTCCGGTGCTTTCTGGCTCCGGTTTGCGCATCGTGGTATGGGTAATCTCTACTCTGATTGGCCTGGTCTTCACCATGGTGTACGCCTCACGGGTGAAAAAGAATCCTCTGTTGTCACGCGTTCATGAGTCCGATCGTTTCTTCCGCGAAAAACAGGCGGATGTCGAACAGCGCCCATTTACCTTTGGTGACTGGCTGGTATTAATTGTTTTAACCGCCGTCATGATCTGGGTGATTTGGGGCGTTATCGTCAATGCCTGGTTTATTCCTGAAATTGCCAGCCAGTTCTTCGCTATGGGTCTGGTAATTGGCATCATCGGCGTTGTCTTCCGTCTGAATGGTATGACGGTAAACACCATGGCTTCATCATTTACCGAAGGCGCGCGAATGATGATAGCCCCCGCCCTGCTGGTTGGTTTCGCCAAAGGGATTTTGCTGCTGGTAGGTAACGGCGAAGCCGGTGATGCCAGCGTACTGAATACCATCCTCAACAGCATTGCCAATGCCATTAGCGGCCTTGATAACGCGGTCGCGGCGTGGTTTATGCTGCTCTTCCAGGCGGTATTTAATTTCTTCGTGACATCCGGTTCTGGCCAGGCCGCGTTAACCATGCCGTTACTGGCACCGCTTGGCGATCTGGTCGGCGTTAACCGTCAGGTTACCGTGCTGGCCTTCCAGTTTGGCGATGGCTTCAGTCATATCATTTACCCGACCTCGGCTTCATTAATGGCCACGCTCGGTGTTTGCCGGGTGGACTTCCGTAACTGGATCAAAGTGGGGGCAACACTGCTTGGACTGCTGTTTATTATGTCCAGCGTGGTGGTGATAGGCGCCCAGTTGATGGGCTACCATTAAAAACGTTAAGAGCCGCGATTGCGGCTCTTAGATTGATGACAACGGAAAAATTGCCTGATGCGCTACGCTTATCATGCCTACATGGCCCATGCAATATATTGAATTTGCAATATTTTGTAGGCCGGATAAGGCATTTACGCCGCATCCGGCATAAACAAAGCGCACTTTGTCTACAACCTGAGAGCCGCAACTGCGGCTCTTTTTTCATTCTGCCGTTTCAGTCTCTACGGCTTCATTGTTGGCATTGCGCTTCATCCACAACGCCAAAGCTTTTAGCGAGTCTGGAGTGAACTCATCGCAACGCGCGGTGATTTCTTCTGGCGTCAGCCAGCAGACCTCGCTGACTTCATCTTCCTGAAGGGCGAAGGGACCGTGAGAAACACAGCTGAACAACGCGCCCCAGACACGGCAATTTTTGTCTTCAAAATAGAACTGTCCGTGCTCGGCAAAGGGGACACCAGCAATGCCCAACTCTTCTTCCGCTTCGCGACGTGCGGATTCCAGCAGTTGTTCATCAGCCTGGACCACACCACCAGCAGTAGCATCTAACATGCCGGGTAAAAAGTCTTTTGTCTCGGTACGACGCTGGACCAGAATTTTGCCCATACCATCATGCACGACGATGTAAGTTGCACGATGACGCAGACACTGTGCCCGCATTTGTTCCCGGCTGGCTTGTGCAATGACTTCGTTATCTTCATTGACAATATCCACCCATTCAGTACTTGCCAAACGACGCTGTTCCATTATCAGGAAACCTTCTTTTTCTGGCGCTCTTACGGCGCATTTTGAGTTGTTGGGTAAATTACGGATTAATCGCGACCTGCGCAATGATACTTTGATCATTGAGTGCGATTACGCTTAGTACGTCATCTTCGAGCATGCCGTAGCTCGCCAGATTGCCGCCTTTCGGAATGCTAACCGAACCGGGGTTGAAGTGGAAAATCTCCCCCCGCGGCTCCGCCACCGGCAGATGGGTATGACCATACACCAGCACGTCGTTCTGGTTTAACGCCGGCAGATTATCCGGGCCAAACAGATGCCCATGTGTCAGAAACAGGCGCTGTTTTTCCAGCAACACCTGTTGCCATGGCGCGGTCATTGGGAAATGCAGCAGCATTTGGTCCACTTCACTGTCGCAGTTGCCACGTACAGCGATGACTTTATGCGCCACTTCATTCAACCGTTCCGCCACCTTTGCCGGTGCATAGCCCTCCGGTAAAGCATTGCGTGGGCCGTGATTCAGCACGTCGCCAAGAATCACCAGCCACTGCGCGCCGCTTTGGGCAAACAACTCCAGTACACGTTCCGTCGCCGGTAACGACCCATGAATGTCCGATGCAAACATCAGTTTCATCACTCACTCCTCGTCGAAAAAACGTAAGCTATGATACTGGATTCTGTCGCTGCTATCAGCCAGATTGCTTTGCTGAAAGTGCAATAAAACGCTGAACTGAAGCCCGCTGCCACTGGAATGCCGCATAATCCACCAGACGCTCCGGCACCTCATCGCCGTGCAGCACCAGACGATTAATCATTAGCGCTAAATCAGTGTCGGCAATGCACCACTCGCCAAACAAATTAGGCTGGTTATGCGTCAGTAAATGTTCTGCCATTGCGAACAGTTTCTGCGCGCTGGCTTTTCCCTCCGCCGTTAGCGGTGCTTTTTTTACGCCAGCAAAAACGACATCCGTCGAACGCTCTTCACGCAGAGGCATCAGGTCGCTTCGCAGCCATGCCTGAATCTGCCGTGCACGCGCCCGGTTTTGCAGATCTAATGGATAAATGCGTTCCCAGGTCGGCGGCGCAAAACGGTCTTCCAGATATTCCGCTATGGCAGAGGATTCACTCAACTCAAAATCATCAATCTGTAACAAAGGCACGCGGCGTGTCTGCCCGTAACCTTGCCACGTCGGCTGTAAATGTTCACCGCTGTCAAGGTCGATAGTCTTTATATGAAAAGGTAGTCCTTTCTCCTGCAACGCCACCCAGGCGGATAACACATAGGGTGAGAAAAAATGGGCATCTGACCAAAGCGTGATAGCGGGTTTACTCATTATATCCTCGGCGATAAAGGGGCTTGCTCTCAAACTATAGAGCCTTTTTGTCACGGTTACTTGATGAAAACTTACACAAGTCGCTGCGCTTTCTATACTTGATGTGTTCAGATTATTAGATAACCGGAGCTGCAATGATCGATCTCTATTTCGCCCCAACACCGAATGGTCACAAAATTACGTTGTTTCTCGAAGAGGCGGGACTGGATTATCGTTTAATCAAGGTTGACCTGGGGAAAGGCAGTCAGTTTCGCCCGGAGTTTTTGCGCATATCGCCGAACAATAAGATTCCGGCAATTGTTGATCATTCACCGACTGATGGCGGCGGACCGTTAAACCTCTTTGAGTCAGGTGCAATTTTGTTGTATCTGGCAGAAAAAACGGGACTATTTTTAAGTCACGACCCGCGTGAGCGCGCCACCACCTTACAATGGTTATTCTGGCAGGTTGGCGGCCTGGGGCCAATGCTCGGACAGAATCATCATTTTAATCATGCTGCGCCACAGACTATTCCTTACGCTATTGAACGTTATCAGGTTGAAACCCAGCGTCTGTATCACGTACTCAATAAGCGCCTGGAAAACGCCCCCTGGCTTGGCGGCGAAGATTACAGCATTGCGGATATTGCCTGTTGGCCGTGGGTAAATGCATATGCTCGTCAGCGGATTGACCTTGCTATGTACCCGGCAGCGAAGAACTGGCATGAGCGGATCCGTTCGCGCCCTGCCACCGGGCAATCACTATTAAAGGCTCAATTGAATGATGAGATCTCAGATAGTTAACTGAGAAAGGTTCTCGTGTATTATTCCTGTCTAAGTAAAACAACAGGGAACCTGCAATGTCACAACCTGCCGCTATTATTCGTATAAAGAACCTTCGTTTACGTACATTTATCGGAATTAAGGACGAAGAGATTAACAACCGTCAGGATATCGTTATCAATGTCACGATCCACTACCCCGCCGATAAAGCGCGTACCAGTGAAGATATTAATGACGCGCTGAACTATCGCACCGTCACCAAAAACATCATTCAACACGTAGAGAATAACCGTTTCTCTTTGCTGGAAAAATTAACTCAGGATGTGCTCGATATCGCACGTGAACATCACTGGGTAACCTATGCTGAAGTGGAGATCGATAAACTGCACGCGCTGCGCTACGCCGATTCGGTATCAATGACCTTGAGCTGGCAGCGTTAACCGCCATATCGGGAGGCTGCATGAATATAGTGATCACCGGAGGGACGGGATTAATTGGTCGCCATTTAATCCCGCGTTTGCTGGAGTTGGGCAATCAGGTCACAGTGGTGACGCGTAACCCGCAGAAAGCCAGTTCAATCCTCGGCCCCCAGGTGACACTATGGCAAGGGCTTGCCAATCAAAGCAACCTCAACGGCGTTGACGCGGTAATCAACCTGGCTGGCGAACCGATTGCCGACAAACGCTGGACTCGCGAGCAAAAAGACCGACTGTGCCAAAGTCGCTGGAATATTACCCAAAAACTGGTGGATTTAATTAACGCCAGCGACACGTCGCCGTCGGTCCTTATTTCCGGTTCGGCGACGGGATATTACGGTGATTTAGGTGAAGTTGTCGTTACCGAAGAAGAGCCTCCGCATAACGAATTTACCCATAAACTCTGCGCTCGTTGGGAAGAAATTGCCTGTCGGGCGCAAAGCGACAAAACGCGAGTGTGCCTGCTGCGTACCGGTGTAGTACTGGCACCAGATGGCGGTATTCTCGGCAAAATGCTGCCGCCGTTTCGCCTCGGTTTAGGTGGCCCGATTGGCTCTGGTCGGCAGTATCTGGCCTGGATTCATATCGATGATATGGTCAACGGGATTCTCTGGCTGCTGGATAACGATCTACGCGGACCGTTTAATATGGTTGCCCCCTACCCGGTACGTAATGAACAATTTTCCCATGCGCTCGGCCATGTACTGCATCGCCCGGCAATTATGCGCGTCCCCGCGACTGCCATTCGGCTGTTAATGGGCGAATCTTCAGTTCTGGTGTTAGGTGGACAACGCGCGTTACCTAAAAGGCTGGAAGAAGCGGGTTTTGCGTTTCGCTGGTACGATTTAGACGAGGCGCTGGCGGATGTCGTTCGCTGATGTGGTTTACCGCGAACATCCGCCAGTTAGTGCCTGGTAATTCAGAATTAGTGGCTTTTCGCCAAAAGGTCGTCTGGCGAAAGTCGGGTCAACATCAGGATGACTTCGCGGTCAAATCCTTTTTCCAGCATCTCCTGAGCAATTCGCAGGGCTTCTTCGTGTTTGCCCTGCATTGCGCCTTCTTCACGTAATCTGTCAGCAATGGTCATCAGTTTCTCCTTTTCTTGTGGTGCACGTTCCGCTATCTCACCAATAAATGAGCGGAAGCGCTGGGCATCCCCCGTTTGTAATACGTAATTAAACAGGGCTTTTAGCTGCCTGTCATTAGTGTTGCCTGTAATAAGCAGAGAAACTATTTGATCGACTAATCCCAACAGATCGCGCTGGCGAATATGTTTCTGCATTAACTCCAGCAACGCCATTTTGCGGTGTTGCATAATCTCGTCATCCGGCACTACGGTAATATCCACCAGCGGAAAAGCCGATGAATAAATTTGGCGGGCAATAGCAGGTTCTGCAAATTCATCAAGCCAACATAGAGAATAAGGATAAGGACTTCTGCAACCATGATAAAACAGCATCGGGATCACCAAAGGCAGTTCTTTATAGCCTGCATCAAGATGGTTTTGCATTGCCGCGATAGAATAGCGCATCATGCGAAAAGCCATTAATTCTTCCGCCTTACTTTGGTGCTCAATGACGACATAAATATATCCCATCCCTTCATCAGTTTTCACTGACCACAAGATGTCGGAGTAATATTGCCGCAGGTTTTCATCAATAAAACTGTTTGGTTCCAGTTTTAACGTCGATAAATCGCAAAGTTTACGTAGCGGCGCAGGAAGGTGAATATCAATAAAATCCCGTGCGGTGTCCGGATGACGTAAAAAGGATTTAAATACCGCATCATGCGGTGTGGAAGTTGTCGATATGGTCATGGCGTTCCGTCACCCCTCAAATTTAAGATGACGAGACAATAACCACCCTTTATAAGCAATGCAGCAGGCAGTTTTTATATCTGGACAGCGAATTCAGAACTATTTTAAGTGAACTGCAATATATACATGTCAATGGAAGCTAACTCGCAAATTAGCCTTGAAAATACTCCGGCAGCATTAGCCACCGGAGAGGAAATTATTTCAGCGATCCCTTAAGGAACTGTTGCAAACGAGGACTTTGCGGGTTGCCAAATAATTGTTCTGGCGCACCCTCTTCTTCGATTTTCCCCTGATGGAGGAAAATAACATGTGTGGAGACATGGCGAGCAAATTCCATTTCGTGGGTTACCACCACCATCGTTTTCCCCTCTTCCGCCAACTGCTGCATAATGCGCAGCACTTCGCCCACCAGCTCTGGGTCAAGGGCCGATGTAGGTTCATCAAACAGCAGAACTTCTGGTTCCATTGCCAGCGCCCTTGCGATGGAAACACGCTGTTGCTGACCGCCAGAAAGGTGCACCGGATATTTCCCCTGCGCACGTTCGTCTATGCCGACTTTCGCCAGATATTTCACCGCCCGCTCGCGCGCTTCCTGCTTGCTCAGGCCCAGCACCTGAATCGGCGCTTCCATGACGTTTTCTAACACCGTCATATGACTCCAGAGATTGAAGTGCTGGAACACCATCGTCAAACGCGTGCGCAGTAAGCGCAGCTGATTTTTATCGGCGACTTTGAGTTGGCCGTCTTTATCCCGCACCAGATTGATAGTCTGGCCGTTAACCACGATCGAGCCTTCACTCGGTTTTTCGAGGAAGTTAATGCAACGCAGAAAGGTACTTTTCCCCGATCCCGACGATCCGATGATGCTGATCACATCCCCGGCGTTCGCTTGCAGTGACACCCCTTTCAGCACTTCATGTTCGCCGTAGCGTTTGTGCAAATCGATAACGTTTAATTTATTCTCGGACATCGTATTCTCAGTGCGTTGAAGAAGGTTTCACATGCTGCAACCAGCGTTTTTCCGCTTTACGGAACAGGCTTATCAGGACATAAGAGATGATTAAATAGAGCACCGCGGCAATGCCGAAGGCGGTAAAAGGTTGGTACGTGGCGGCGTTAATATCGCGGGCAATTTTCAGCAGGTCCGGCACCGTGGCTGTAAACGCCAGCGCAGTCGAGTGCAGCATCAGGATCACTTCATTGCTGTATGCCGGTAGAGCAATACGCAGGGCAGAAGGCAAAATAATGCAGCGATACATTTTAAAGGTCGAGAAACCATAGGCTCTGGCAGCTTCAATTTCCCCGTGCGGCACCGAGCGGATCGCTCCGGCAAAAATCTCGGTGGTGTAAGCACAAGTGTTAAGCGTCAGCGCCAGCACGGTACAGTTCAGGCCACTGCGGAAGAAAGCGTTAAGGAACTCGGTCCCTTTAACAATCTCCAGCGTGTACATGCCGGAATAGAACACCAGCAACTGTACATACAGCGGCGTACCGCGAAAAATATAGGTAAATAACCAGATTGGAAATTGGATGTATTTATTGCTGGAGACGCGACCAATCGCCAGAAACAGCGCCAGAATTCCGCCCATCACTACCGACAAAATCAGCAGCCAGAGGGTGATTGCCACGCCGGTAAAGCGGTAGCCGTCGGTCCACAGCAGTGGTTTCCAGTATTCCTGAATGATTTCGATCACAGGTCAGCCCTCTTCACACCCACGGAGTAGCGGCGCTCAAGGAACAGCAGCACACCATTGGAAACGGTGGTGAAAACCAGATAAATCACGCCACAGACGATGGCGAAATAGAACGGTTCCCAGGTACTTTTGCCTGCCAGTTGGGTGGCTTTCACCACATCTTCCAGGCCGAGTAACGAAACCAGGGCGGTAGATTTGAGGATCACCTGCCAGTTGTTGCCAATGCCCGGCAGAGCGTAACGCATCATCGCCGGAAACATAATCCGCCGAAACACTTGCCCACGAGTAAAACCGAACGCCGTCGCCGCCTCTATTTGCCCTTTCGGCACCGCCATAAACGCGCCACGGAACGTTTCGGTGAAGTAAGCACCGTAAATAAAACCCAGGGTGATAATACCGGCAACCATCGGGTCGATATCAATCTGTCCGACGCCCATCGCCTCCGTCACCGTATTTAACGCAATCTGCAAACCGTAAAATATCAGCAGCATCAACACTAAATCCGGCACACCACGAATCAGCGTGGTATATCCTTCGAAAATCAGCTCCGATAGTCGATTTTGCGAAAGCTTACCGCCAGCGCCAATTAAACCGATGATTACAGCGAGCACTACAGAGCTGATGGCCAGCTCCAGCGTGACGAGCGCACCCTGTAAAATAACACCTGAAAACCCATACAACATGCAGCCTGTCCTGTCGTGTGTGGTGAATTTCCTGCCTCTTGTCTCCCTCCGGTTACCCGAAGGGAGCGGGCTTTCTTTCACCGATGGTGATTAACCACCATAAACATCAAAATCGAAGTACTTTTTCGCTAATTTCTCGTAAGTACCATCAGCGCGCATTTCGGCAAAGGCTTTGTTCAGTGCCTCGCGCAGTTCGTTATCTTCTTTACGCAGGCCCATGCCGGTGCCTACGCCAAACAGTTTTTCATCTTTAACAGACGGGCCACCGAATTTGTAATCTTTACCAACGGGCTGTTTGAGGAAACCTTCACTCGCGGCAACTTCGTCCTGGAACGCGGCATCAATACGCCCGGCAGTCAGGTCAGAATAAATGTTGTCCTGCCCCTGATAAGAGACGATTTCAATGCCTTTTGGCGCCCAGTGCTCGTTACCAAATGTCTCCTGGGTCGTGCCCTGCAATACGCCCACCCGCTTGCCTTTCAGCGATTCTACTGTCGGCTGAATGTCGGAATTTTTCGCCACAACCAGGCGAGAATCGGCGGCGTACAATTTGTCGGTGAAGGCTATTTCCTGCTGACGTTTTTCGGTGATGGAAAGCGATGACATGATGGCGTCAATCTTCTTCGCTTTTAATGACGGAATTAACGCATCCAGCGGGTTTTCGACAAATGTACATTGCGTATTGATGCGTTTGCACAGTTCCTTCGCCAGGTCGATATCAAAGCCAACCAATTCACCTTGTGAATTTTTTGATTCAAACGGTGCATAAGTTGGGTCAGTACCGATGCGAATATTTTGCGGAATAGCAGCAAAAGCAGCAGTCGCGCTGGAGAAGGCCAGAACCAGAGAGAGCGATAGCACCAGTTTTTTTCATAATGTCCTCAACTGACAGTCTTTTAATAGGGAATATTTACAGGTTTGTTACACTTATCGTGCCATAAAATTGACCAACAAGGCAAAATATCCTAGCCAGTTAATCGTATTATTTTTCATTAAAATTGCTTAAGTATGCATTTCAATGCACCACGATAGTGCAACAAACCTATAATGCACCATGATAATGACGCTATCAGATGCAGCTTCCCTGCGACGTATCAGTCACCATAGACATTAAAATCGAAGTACTTTTTCGCCATCTTGTCGTAAGTACCATCCTGGCGCAGCTCGCCAAGTGCTTTGTCAAAGGCGGCTGTCAGTTCGGCATCATCTTTACGCAGCCCGACACCGGTACCGTCACCGAAGTATTTTTTGTCTTTCACTGATGGGCCTGCAAAGGCGAACTCTTTACCGGCAGGTGCTTAAGGAATCCTTCACTGGCGGCGACTTCATCTTGTAACGCAGCATCCAGACGCCCCGCAGCAAGATCGGAATAGACTAAATCCTGGTTGGCATAGGCCACAACATCAATACCTTTACTGCGCCAGGTATCGTTAGCGTAGGCTTCCTGAGTGGAGCCTTGCAGCACTCCGACATGTTTACCTTTCAGTGAATCCAGCGTTGGCTGAATCGGCGAACCTTTGGCGGCAATCAAACGGGAATCCGCGGCGTACAACTTGTCAGAGAAAGCAATCTCCTGCTGACGTTTATCGGTAATGGAGAGCGACGAAATAATGGCGTCGATTTTTTTCGCTTTCAGTGAGGGGATCAGCGCGTCAAAGTCACTGGCAACCCAGGTACATTTCACCTGCATCCGTTTGCACATCTCGTTACCGAGATCGATATCAAAGCCAACAAAGTCACCTTTGGCATCTTTCGATGAGAACGGTGCATAGGTGGTATCCGTTCCGATACGTACCGTCTCCGGCAGCGCCGCGTAGCTGGAAGCTGCTGCGGAGATACCGACTAACAAAGACAGAGCGAGAATCGACTTCTTCATACATAACCCTCAAGTGAAATGGCTTTTTATATTGTGTATTGTGTTTGCAGGCTCGTTCATGCAGGTCTTATGCCATCTTGCCGACAGCAGCAACATTCAACGTAAAATATGTTAATAAGACGTTGCATTATTGTCCTGAAATTGAAGATAGCAGGTATGGCGGTTGAATCGCAGCGTTTCGATTCAATGGAAGGAACAAAATGTCGAGGATTTGATCGCGGTTGCAAAATTGCCCTGAAACAGGGCAACAGCGGAGTTAAGCGCCCTGCCAGCGGGCAAAGAGATCTTCGGGAAGGGTTATCGAAAACTGGTCAAGAACACGGTTAACCGTCTGATTTATCACATCATCAAGGGATTGCGGGCGATGATAAAACGCCGGAACGGGAGGCATAATCACCGCACCGATTTCAGCCGCCTGAGTCATTAAACGCAGGTGGCCTAAGTGCAACGGTGTTTCACGCACGCAGAGCACCAACGGGCGACGCTCTTTCAGCACCACATCTGCCGCGCGGGTCAACAGGCCATCGGTATAGCTATGGACAATGCCGGAAAGGGTCTTGATTGAACAGGGTAAAATCACCATGCCCAGCGTCTGGAAAGAACCAGAAGAGATGCTGGCAGCAATATCGCGCGCATCATGAGTTACATCGGCTAACGCCTGCACTTCGCGCAGGGAAAAATCCGTTTCGAGGGACAAGGTCTGGCGCGCCGCCTGGCTCATGACCAGATGCGTTTCGATGTCTGCAACATCGCGCAGAACCTGTAATAAGCGCACGCCATAAATCGCGCCGCTGGCACCACTGATGCCTACAATGAGTCGTTTCATAGAGAGTTGCCCTGTCAGACTTGCTGGCAGACTTTGCAGGATTTCGGCGGGAGTTGCAAGTCAGGGTGCCAGACTGGCACCCTGAGCGAAGGCATCATCCTTCGTTATGCATTTCCAGGTTTTCCACTTCGTTCTGACGTTGCAATGCTTTGGCGTCGTCATTACGTAAGGTATCGAGGAAATCGAGATAGCCCTGATCAACATCTTTGGTGACGTAGACGCCGTTGAACACCGAGCATTCAAACTGCTGAATGTCCGGGTTTTCCGCGCGGACGGCTTCGATCAGATCGTTGAGATCCTGGAAAATCAAACCGTCAGCACCGATGATCTGGCGAATTTCATCCACTTCACGACCGTGGGCGATCAGCTCCGTGGCGCTCGGCATATCGATACCGTAAACGTTCGGGAAGCGAATTTCCGGTGCCGCAGAAGCGAGGTACACTTTCTTCGCTCCGGCTTCGCGTGCCATCTCGATAATTTGTTCAGAGGTGGTGCCGCGCACAATGGAGTCATCAACCAGCAGGACGTTTTTATCGCGGAACTCCGCGCGGTTGGCGTTCAATTTACGGCGCACAGATTTACGACGCAGTTGCTGACCCGGCATGATGAAGGTACGACCAACATAGCGGTTTTTAACAAAGCCCTGGCGGTACGGTTTGCCCAGAATTCGGGCAATTTCCAACGCGATATCGCAGGAAGTTTCCGGAATCGGGATCACCACGTCGATATCCAGATCTTCCCATTCACGGGCAATTTTCTCGCCCAGTTTCGTGCCCATATTCACACGCGCGCTGTAAACGGAAATTTTGTCGATGAACGAGTCAGGACGGGCAAAGTAAACATACTCAAACAGGCACGGATTGCTGACCGGATTGTCAGCACACTGACGGGTAAACAACTGCCCTTCTTCAGTGATGTAAATCGCTTCGCCTGGGGCGACGTCACGCAGGAACTCAAAGCCCAGCGTATCGAGCGCAACGCTTTCGGAAGCGACCATATATTCTGTGCGATTCTCGTCGATATCGCGTTTCCCCAGTACCAGCGGACGAATACCGTTAGGATCGCGGAAGGCGACCATACCGTGACCGATAATCATCGCCACACAGGCATACGCGCCGCGAATTTGGCGGTTAGTCGCGGCAATGGCGGAGAAAATGTTATCGGCTTCCAGCGGGTAGTGGCGGAAGTTATCCAGCTCGCTGGCGAAGATATTCAGCAGAATTTCCGAGTCGGAAGTGGTGTTGATGTGGCGGCGTTTTTCTTCAAACAGTTTTTTACGCAACTCGTGAGCGTTGGTCAGATTGCCGTTGTGGGCAAGCGTAATACCATACGGAGAGTTAACGTAAAACGGCTGCGCTTCAGAGGCACTTGAGCTGCCAGCCGTAGGGTAACGCACATGACCAATGCCCATATTGCCCTGCAAACGCTGCATATGGCGAGCTTCAAATACATCGCTCACCAGCCCGTTCGCTTTACGCAAACGGAAGCAGTTATTGGCATCTATGGTGATGATGCCAGCGGCATCCTGACCGCGATGCTGAAGCACCGTTAAGGCATCATAAATCGACTGGTTAACCGGCATAACACCGGCGATACCGACAATACCGCACATACGTCTTTTTCCTCGTTAAGCCACATCTCAGAGCACTTACGCCCTGGGCAAGAAACTTGACGAGCTTTGCAGATAATCAAAAAACCATCTGATGATAAAACTGAACTGCGGGATCAGCTGTGATTTGCTCCAGTCTTCGCTTTTCGACACTCCAGTAAAGGAGTCGAGAAAGAAGAGAATGGCAGCAACAATCAACACACCGCGCAACGCACCGAAGCAGACGCCCAGCACCCGATCGGTGCCTGACAACCCCGTTTTTTCCACCAGCTGGCCTATCACGAAGTTCACGATAGCACCAACGATCAGGGTAGCGATAAACAGTACCGCGATGGCAATCCCATTTCGAACCAGTTCGTCTTCAAAGCCCGTAAACCAGACTGACAGGTAAGTGTAGTAATGACTGGCAACAAAGAAAGCACAACCCCATGTCACCAGCGATAACGCTTCACGAACAAAGCCGCGGATCAGGCTAACCAGAGAGGAAAAAGCAATCACCGCGATTATGGCGTAATCAATCCAGACCATATGTGTCCCACGATTTTACGCCCTGTCATCCTGTTCGGGGCGCATTCTAACAGAAAAAGAAAACGTTTGCGTAGGGATTTCCTTCCCGCGCATCAATAAAAATGGCGCTGAAAAAATATTCAACGCCATCGACTTTTTATGCCTTTGCGGCATCGGGCAACCATTGTCGGATGCGGCGTGAACGCCTTATCCGACCTACTATTCGCCCCCTGCGTAGGCCTGATAAGACGCGCTAGCGTCGCATCAGGCAACGGCTGTCGGATGCAGCGTGAACGCCTTATCCGACCTACAGTTCTGCTCCAGAACAGGCCTGATAAGACATGCTGGCGTCGCATCAGGTAAAACCGTATTAATTCGGCGTGTAGCCATAACCACGCCGCTCAAACCAGAGATCTGCTTCAGTTCGCCAAGCGAACCTTTCAGCTTATCTTTTGAGGCATCTGGCCCCACGAGAATACGGGTGATTTTACCCTGCACTGGCGTTGACGGCGAAGTATAAACCCGATATCCCGCGCCACGCAGCTTACCGACAATCTCATTCACTTTATCGGCATTTTTCAGCGCGCCCAGTTGCACAACATAGGCTTTACCCGTCGGCGCTGCTTTTTCTTCAACAACCGGCTTCGGTTCTGGCTTCGGCGGGGGCGGCACTTCAACCTTCGGCTTAGGCGGATCCACCGGTTTCGGTTTCGGTGGAGCGACCGGTGCAGGCTCCGGTTCAAACACGGTATTATTGGCCGCAATGGTTGTCGGGTCGAGCGAAGGCGCTGCGGCATCACCTGCCCGCACCTCTTCTGCCGCGCCTTCTGGCGGCTGTGTCGGCAACGCCTGAGTGGCGGCTGGCATCATATCTGGCTCGTCACGATCGCCCGCTTTCGGCACCAGCGGGATCGCTGCGAACTCATCCTGATAATGTTTTTTCTGCCCATCAAGCAATCCTGGAAGCACAATAACTCCCAGAGCTACCAGCACAATAGTGCCAACTAACCGATTCTGAAACTTACTCGCCACCGCTTCTCCTCGCGTCAATCACTTCCATGACATGTGCGACCGTATGGAACGAACCACACACCAGCACGGTATCTTCCGGTTTAGCGTCCGCCATTGCGGCTTCCCATGCCTGCGCAACGCTATCGAATGGTTTGCCGTTCCCCAGATGCTCAAGCAGTTGTGCTGCCGTGGCACCGCGCGGCCCTTCCAGTGGCGCACAATACCAGTCATCAACCACGCTTTTCAACCAGGCCAGTGTTCCGGCAATATCTTTATCATGTAGCATACCGATAACCGCCAGCACGCGCCCGTTTTTCGGTAACGCTTTCATGCGTCCGGTAAGATATTCCGCCGCATGAGGATTATGGGCGACATCAAAAATAACGCGTGGCGTCTCGCTCACAATCTGGAAACGTCCAGGCAAAATTGCGCTGGCAATACCGTCACGAATTGCCTTTTCACTGACTTCCAGGCCGCTGGCACGCAGTGCCGCCAGCGCTGTTGCGGCATTCGGTTGCGGGACAAGTGGCAACGGTAACCCCCCCAACGTGCCGTGAGCATCGGTAAATGACCAGTCATGGTCAGTGACGGAATAATTCCACTCAACGCCACAACGTTGCAACAGTGCGCCTTTCTCCTGTGCTACATCGGCAATGGTGTAAGGCATTTCCGGTTCACCGACGATTGCCGGTTTTTCGCTACGGAAGATCCCCGCTTTCTCACGACCAATGCTTTCACGATCTGGCCCCAGCCAGTCGGTATGATCCAGCGCAATACTAGTCACCACGGCAACATCAGCATCGACAATGTTAGTCGCATCCAGACGACCGCCCAGACCTACTTCCAGAATCACCACATCGAGTTGCGCCTCTTTGAACAACCACAATGCCGACAGCGTACCGTATTCAAAATAAGTCAGAGAAATATCGCCGCGCTCGGCCTCAATCTCGGCAAAAGAAGCCGTATGGGCCGACTCCGCCAGTTCTTTGCCCTGTATACGAACGCGCTCTGTATAACGCACCAGATGCGGCGAGCTGTACACACCCACTTTGTACCCTGCCGCCATCAGAATCGACTCCAGCGTACGGCAGGTCGTGCCTTTACCATTAGTTCCCGCAACGGTAAACACAAACGGTGCAGGTTTAAGGACGCCAAGACGCGCGGCAACCTGGCTGACGCGCTCAAGGCCGAGATCGATAGTTTTACTGTGCAGGTTTTCCAGATAAGAAAGCCACGAAGCCAGAGGCGACGCGGCTTGAAGAGTGCGTTTGATAATCATGGTATCCGCTGATTCGTTACGGGGAGAATAAATAGCAAAAGGGCAGAGCCAGTGGCCCTGCCCTTATCAGTTATCAGGCCTCTGGTTCCTGATCCGGCACCGGTGGCACCACTTCGCCTTCACGCGGCGCATCAGGATTAGGCGCTGGCAGATTCATCAGCTTCGCCAGAATGCTAGCCAGTTTCAGGCGCATTTCCGGTCGACGGACGATCATATCGATGGCGCCTTTCTCGATCAGGAATTCACTGCGCTGGAATCCTGGCGGCAGTTTTTCGCGAACGGTCTGTTCGATAACGCGAGGACCGGCAAAGCCGATTAACGCTTTCGGTTCAGCAATATTGAGATCGCCCAGCATCGCGAAGCTTGCAGAAACACCGCCCATCGTCGGGTCGGTCAGCACGGAGATGTACGGTAACCCGCGCTCCTGCATTTTCGCCAGTGCCGCAGAGGTTTTCGCCATCTGCATCAGCGACATTAACGCTTCCTGCATACGTGCGCCACCAGAAGCGGAGAAGCAGATCAGCGGGCAGTTATCTTCCAGCGCCTGCTCAACGGCACGCACGAAACGAGCGCCAACCACTGAACCCATTGAACCGCCCATAAAGGCGAATTCGAATGCCGCAGCGACAACCGGCATACCGTACAGAGTGCCTTTCATCACCACCAGCGCGTCTTTTTCGCCGGTTTCTTTCTGCGCAGAGGCCAGACGGTCTTTATACTTTTTGGAGTCACGGAACTTCAGCACATCTTTCGGCTCAAGCTCGCTACCCAGCTCCACAAGGCTGCCTTCATCTAACAAGCTATGCAGGCGGTTACGCGCCGACATACGCATGTGATGGTCACACTTCGGACAGACCTCAAGATTACGTTCCAGTTCAGCGCGGTATAAAACCTGACCGCAGCTATCACACTTAGTCCACACACCTTCAGGAATGCTCGCCTTGCGGGTGGGAGTAATGTTGCTTTTAATTCGTTCAATCCAGCTCATTAGGGACCTTTCTGTCTGAACCTGGTTCGATGCCAGTTTTATCTTTGGGGACGCATAATGCCATTTTTGCCCCCAACAGACCATGAATGTTGCACATTAAAACATAACAGCCCGAAACTTTGGATAAAAAAGTGGTCGAACCGCGGAGTTACTTTTTATTTTGCGGCGCGTGCCGCAGCGCGTTTGTGACGAATAAATTCGAAAACCCCAGGCAATATTGAAACAAAAATAATGCCAACAATCATCAGTTTAAGGTTACTCTGAATGAAGGGGAGCGTGCCGAAGAAATAACCTGCGTAGGTAAAAATCAGTACCCACAACAGTGCACCAATCACGTTAAAAGCGGCGAAATGACGATACGACATGTGGCCCATTCCCGCAACGAACGGCGCGAACGTTCTGACGATCGGTACAAAACGGGCGAGAATAATTGTTTTGCCGCCATGTCTCTCGTAAAACTGATGAGTCTTATCAAGATAACTACGACGGAAAATTTTCGAATCCGGATTACTGAACAGTTTGTCACCAAATAACCGCCCAATGGTGTAGTTGACCGCATCACCCACAATTGCAGCAATCAACATCAGTACCACCATCATATGGACGTTGAGATCATTAGTCTCCAGAGATGCCAACGCGCCAGCGACAAACAGCAACGAATCACCAGGCAGGAAAGGCGTTACCACCAGCCCGGTTTCACAGAACAGAATCAAAAACAGAATGGCATAAACCCAGACGCCGTACTCTGCGACCAGCTCCGCCAGATGCACATCAATATGCAAAATAAAATCGATGAGGAAATAAATCAGGTCCATAATTGCCTATGCCTTGTACTCTTCATTTCTCAGGCTGTAACTGCGTTGGCTACAGCCTGAAATTTTTAGAGCATTATTCTCATTAGTCCGCCAGAAACAGCGGGCCCATTGGCGGTTTTGGAAGATCAAATCGGTCAGGGTAATCTACCGCAACCAGATACAGCCCTTCCGCTTTCGCCGTTGCTGCCGCCAACGTTCTGTCCTTTGCCGCTAACAGCTCTGCTATCCAACTCTCTGGCTGGTTGTGGGCGCCTACTTCCATCAGGCTACCGACAATATTCCTCACCATATGATGTACAAAGGCATTCGCTTTGATATCTATCACCACATAAGGACCATGTCGCGTGACGTTAATATGCATAACGTTGCGCCACGGCGTTCGGGACTGGCACTGCACCGCGCGAAATGAGGTGAAATCATTCTCGCCCAACAAGCATTGCGCAGCCCGATGCATCCGTTCGGCATCCAGCGGTTCGTAGAAGTGGGTCACACCTTTACTCAACACCGCCGGGCGCAGCCGATGATTGTAGATGATGTAGCGATAACGGCGAGCCGTGGCGCTAAATCGGGCATGAAAATCATCAGGTACAGCTTTAACCCAACGCACAGCGATGTCACCAGGTAAATTCGCATTTACGCCTAATGTCCACGCGGCGTCTTTGCGCTGCGCGGTGGTTTCGAAATGCACTACCTGCCCGGTGCCGTGTACGCCTGCGTCAGTACGCCCGGCGCAGAAGACGGTGATGGGCTCGTTCGCCACCTGGGAGAGCGCCTTTTCCAGCTTCTCCTGCACACTGCGGACTTCGTTCTGCCGTTGCCAGCCGTAATACCTACTGCCGTCGTACTCAATGCCCAGCGCAATTTTATAAACTGGCGGTTGTTGCTGGTCGGACATTAGTACAGATACTCCTGCACCAGTTTCTCGGCGATTTTCACTGCCATCAGTGCGCCGCCAAAACGGACGTTATCGGCCACCGACCAGAACTGGATTTGCTCTGGAATACCGTAATCATTGCGCACGCAGCCCACAGAAAGATGCGGCGTACCGGAAGCGTCACCCACCTGCGTAGGGAATTCGTTCTCTTCGGAAAGCACAATATCTTCGCCCTGGGTAAAGGCATCACGCGCTTCTTCTGCCGCCAGCGGACGCAGAGCTTCAAAGTTGACCATCTGGGCATGACCGTAAAATACCGGTGCCTGCACGACGCTTGCCGAAATCATCAGCCCTTCGTCCTGCATGATTTTGCGCACTTCATCGACGATACGACGTTCTTCGCGCACGCTACCTTCCCTGTCCGGCAGTAACGGCAGCATGTTGAACGCCAGCTGACGTCCGAAGAAATCTTCTTCGTCAATCGGAATACCGTTGAGCAATTTCGCACTCTGCCCCGCTAACGCATCGACTGCTTTTTTGCCCTGTGCGGAGGCTGAAATCAGGCTGGTAACGCTAATACGCGACAATCCGCCCTGATCGATTAACGGTTTCAGAGAAGCCAGCAGCTGGCTGGTCAGGCTGTCCGGTACGGCGATGACATTACGGTTACGGTAATCAGCAAGTACAAACGGGTTTACTTCCGGCACCACCAGCGGTACGTCGGGTTCGAGAGCGAACAATCCGCTGCTGTCGATAACCAGGCAGCCTGAGTTGGTTGCTTCTTCAACCCAGGTCGCGGTCGCTTCTTTGCCTGCGACAAAAAACGCCAGTTGCGCCTGCGTCCAGTCAAATTCGGCGGCATCCTGCACGGTGATTGTCTTACCACCAAAGCGCAGATGTTCGCCTGCGCTTTCGTTACGTGCCAGTGCATAAATTTCCCCAACCGGGAACTGACGTTCAGCCAGCGTTTCAATCAGGGCTTCGCCCACAGCGCCAGTTGCGCCCAGGACGGCAATGTTCCAGCCTTCAGACATGGTGGTTTACTCCAGAAAATGCAAAGCTCCCTGCCTATGTTACAGCAGAGAGCATGAAGAAGAGATTAACGAGCCGGATGATGAACGGCGTTAAAACCCAGTTTACACAGTAATGCCGCCGCGCTGGCGTCATCACAGATCACATACAGAGACGACCATTCGCGGCGCTCAAGGTAATTTTTGCGCAGTTTATCGAACTCACCCGGTATTCCGGCGACTTTACGCAGCGGTGCGTCGTCGCGGCGCACATCATACACCAAATGCACCAGCCTTTTTAGCGTCGGCTGATCGAGCGGACCATGCAGCGTGATGCGGCCAAACTCCGGCGCGGGCAGTAAAGTATCCAACGCCACGTGCTGTTCATGACCAATAAACTTGCTGTAAGCTTCAAACACTTGCGTTGTGCCGCGAGCTTTACCTTCGAGGGTATAGCCCGCGATATGCGGCGTGCCGATATCCACTTTTTGCAGCAGCTCGACGTTGAGTTCTGGCTCGCCTTCCCAGACATCCAGCACCACGCTTAACTTCTGACCTTCATTCAGGCAGGTCAGCAGTGCGGTATTATCGACAACGGCACCACGGCAGGCGTTAATCAGAATTGCCCCCGGCTTCAGGCTGCGAATCAGTTTTTCATCCGCCAGATGCCGCGTTTTGTACGGACCGTCTTTAAAGAGTGGCGTATGGAAAGTCAGAATGTCTGCTTGCGCGACCAGTTCATCAAGAGGACGGAAATCCCCCTCATCCCCACGATCGGCGCGTGGTGGATCGCAAAGTAATGTTTTGATCCCCCACGCTTCCAGCCGTGCCTGTAACCGTCGCCCGACGTTGCCGACGCCCACGATCCCCACGGTACGCTCGTGCAGTGAAAATCCATCGCGTTCAGCAAGCATCAGCAGTGACGAGAAAACATATTCCACTACCGCAATCGCATTGCAGCCGGGTGCAGCAGAAAACCCAATTCCCGCCTGCTTTAACCACGCTTCATCGACATGGTCCGTCCCCGCGGTCGCGGTGCCAATAAATTTTACCGGTTTTCCTGCCAGCAAAGATTCATTCACTTTCGTGACCGAACGCACCATCAAAGCATCTGCATCATCCAGTTCAGCAACTGGAATTGGACGCCCCGGAACCGCTTTCACCTCCCCCAGACGACTAAATAATTCGCGGGCATAAGGCATATTTTCATCAACAAGGATTTTCACGTTTGTGGTACCTGTATGAGAACGAGAGTTAACCGGACAAGTGTGCCATAATCTCGCGGCCAGGCATACTTGCGATGATTTCAGGTATAAGGATACGTAATGATACAACCAATTTCCGCCCCTCCTGGGCAACCACCGGGTCAGGGGGATAAACTGTCGTCTGGCGCAGGCAATCAGCCTTTATCCAGCTTGCAACGTACAGTGCTGGAAAGTTTGATAACCAAAGTGACTTCGCTGACGCAACAGCAGAGCGCGGAATTGTGGGCTGGTATAAAGCACGACATCGGTCTGCCGGGCGATTCACCGTTACTTTCACGCAATTTCCCCGCCGCAGAACAAAACCTTGCACAACGTTTACTGGCCGCGCAAGAAAGCCATTCTGTCCGCCAGCTTTTGGCGCAATTGAGCGAGTACTTACGGCTGGGGAATAATCGTCAGGCGGTCACAGATTACATTCGTCATAACTTTGGTCAGACGCCGCTGAATCAACTCTCACCGGAGCAATTAAAAACCGTCCTGACGCTGTTACAAGAAGGGAAGATGGTTATCCCGCAGCCGCAACAGCGCCAGGCGACCGATCGCCCTTTGTTACCGGCAGAACACAATACGCTTAAGCAACTGGTGACTAAACTCGCGGCGGCAACAGGAGAACCCAGCAAACAGATTTGGCAATCTATGCTGGAACTTTCTGGGGTAAAAAATGGTGAGTTGATCCCGGCCAAAATGTTTACCCACCTGGTTACCTGGTTGCAGGCACGCCAGGTGTTAAGTCAGCAAAATACACCGACGCTGGAGTCGCTTCAGATGGCGCTAAAACAGCCACTGGATGCCAGCGAGTTGACAGTATTATCGAGCTATGTTGAGCAAAAATATGGCCTTTCTCAGCATTCAGCCCTGACTTCCGCGCAGGCCGAGGATATCCTCAACCAGCTTTATCAACGGCGGGTGAATGGGATTGAACCGCGAGATATTCAACCGTTGCTCAATCCCTTTACGCCATTCATTAACACGATGCAAGAAATGGCCATGCGCCCCAGCCTGTGGATATTGCTGACCGCCATCATCGTGATATTGGTCTGGTTATTGAGTTAACCACGACGAAATGACAGTATCGTCACGATAATCCCCAGCACCGCCGATATCGCCCCGGCAAGGAATACCGACGAGTAGCCAAATGTGGTCGCCAGGACACCTGCCAGTGGCCCGGAAACACCGAGGGCGATATCCTGAAACGCCGCATAACCGCCGAGCGCAGTACCGCGAACCTGAGACGGAACGCGCTTAACCACTTCCACACCAAGCGCCGGGAAGATAAGTGAACACCCTGCCCCGGTTAACGCCGCACCAGCTAACGCCACCCACGCGCCAGGCGCTTGCCAGAGCAGCAACAAACCTACCGTTTCGACAAGCAAAGAGACAATCGCCACTTTCACGCCGCCAAAGCGGTCTGGCATCCAGCCGAACATCACGCGCATCACGACAAATGCGCCGCCAAATGCGGTGAGTGTAAAACCTGCCATCGCCCATCCTTTGCTGGCAAAGTAGAGCGATACAAAGGTTCCGATAACCGCAAAGCCAACGCCCTGAAGCGCCAGACCAAGACCCGGTTTCCAGATAAGTCCGACAACGCTCCACAGCGATGGACGTTCTCCCGCCATTGCCGGTACTTTGCGGACTGTGCCGTTACAAGCCCACGCCAGTAAAGGTAATGCCATTGACGTAAGCGCCAGTGCGGCAAAACCGTAATGGCTATGAATCAACAAACCAAGCGGTGCGCCCACCGCCAGTGCGCCATAAATCGCCATCCCGTTCCACGACATCACTTTGCCTGAGTGTTTCGGCCCGACAATGCCCAATCCCCAGGTCAAAGCGCCCGTCAGCAACTGGCTTTCGCCAAATCCAAGAATCAAACGTCCGACGACCAGCAGGGCAAATTTAATCGGTGCGGAGACAGGCAAAAGCGCCGCCAGCAGCAGCGCGCCGCCAGCCAGACCACAGGCGAACATACCCTGAAGCGCCGAACGTTTTGCACCATATTGATCGGCCAGCCGTCCGGCGTAGCCACGCGTCAGTACCGTAGCCAGAAACTGAATGCCGACGGCAATCCCGACCATGGTGTTGCCATAGCCCAGTTCATGATGAACAAACAGCGGGATAACCGGCAACGGCAGCCCTACGGTCATGTAGGTGAGAAAAACCGCAAAAGCGATGCGGAAGAGCGAAAAATTAGCAGAAGATCGTGTTTCTGTTTGGCTTACAGCAGTCATGCATTACTCCAGAATGCAGCGCAAGGCGAGGAGTCTCCCCGTCTCATCTCTCTGGTTTTCAGGGTTACGGTGCGTTGGCAGGATTTAACGCGTACGTCTTTTCAGAAGGAAATCGACAAAGCCGGAAGTTTGCCTGGAACAGGCGGCGATTGTCAATGATGTGAAAAAGGGAACCATCGGGTTCCCTTATTCTTTAGTGCCGGAGGCAGCATTGGCGCGTAACGTCGGATGCGACGCTGGCGCGTCTTATCCGACCTACTCCGACCTACTCCGAATTAATCTTTCAGCTTACGCATTACCAGCGTGGCGTTGGTGCCGCCGAAGCCGAAGCTGTTAGACATCACGGTGGTCAGTTCGCGATCGGTCGTTTCGGTCACGATGTTCAGACCCGCAGCCTGCTCGTCCAGCTCTTCAATGTTGATGCTCGGGGCGATAAAGCCGTGTTCCAGCATCAGCAGAGAGTAGATAGCTTCCTGTACGCCAGCAGCGCCCAGAGAGTGACCGGTCATTGCTTTGGTTGCAGAAATCGCCGGGCTCTTATCGCCGAACACTTCACGGATAGCCGCCAGCTCTTTCACGTCGCCAACCGGAGTCGAAGTACCGTGGGAGTTCAGGTAGTCGATTGGGGTATCAACACCGTGCATCGCCATCTTCATGCAGCGCACTGCGCCTTCGCCAGACGGAGCAACCATGTCTGCGCCATCAGACGTTGCACCGTAGCCAACGATTTCAGCGTAGATATGAGCACCACGTGCCAACGCGTGTTCCAGTTCTTCAACCACCACCATACCGCCGCCGCCAGCGATAACGAAACCGTCACGGTGAGCGTCATAAGTACGGGAGGCTTTTTCCGGGGTGTCGTTGTATTTGGTAGACAACGCGCCCATTGCGTCGAATTCGCAGGCCATTTCCCAGCACAGCTCTTCGCCGCCGCCAGCAAACACGATGTCTTGTTTGCCCAGTTGGATCTGCTCTACTGCGTTACCGATACAGTGTGCGGAAGTGGCACACGCGGAGCTGATGGAGTAGTTAACGCCGTGGATTTTGAACGGCGTGGCGAGGCAGGCAGAAACGCCAGATGCCATCGCTTTAGTGACCACATACGGGCCAACCGCTTTCAGGCCGCGCGGGCCGCGCATTGCGTCAGCGCCGAACACCTGGAAACGCGGAGAGCCGCCGCCGGAACCTGCAATCAGGCCAACGCGCGGGTTATTCTGGTAAGCTTCCGGGGAGAGGCCAGCATCTGCAATTGCCTGCTCCATAGAAAGGAATGCATAAATGGATGCGTCGCTCATAAAGCGCACAACTTTGCGGTCAATGAGGCCAGTGGTATCCAGTTTTACGTTGCCCCAAACGTGGCTACGCATGCCGGAATCCTTCAGCTCCTGAGAGAAAGTGATCCCTGAGCGTCCTTCACGCAGAGATGCCAGGACTTCCTGCTGGTTATTACCGATGCTGGAAACAATGCCCAGGCCAGTAATCACTGCACGTTTCATTCAATACCTCTGTAAGTCGCACATAGAGTAAGTTTCGAATGCACAATAGCGTACACTTGTACGCCGAACAAGTCCGATCAGCCAATTAATAGAGAAATTTGCGCAGCCTGGCACACATCGCTAAGATCGAGCCACCGCCTGTAAGACGAGTAACTTACGTGAAACACTACTCCATACAACCTGCCAACCTTGAATTTAATGCTGAGGGTACACCTGTTTCCCGAGATTTTGACGATGTCTATTTTTCCAACGATAACGGACTGGAAGAGACGCGTTATGTTTTTCTTGGGGGTAACCAATTAGAGGCACGCTTTCCTGAGCATCCACATCCTCTGTTTGTGGTAGCAGAGAGCGGCTTCGGCACCGGATTAAACTTCCTGACGCTGTGGCAGGCATTTGATCAGTTTCGCGAAGCGCATCCACAGGCGCAGTTAAAGCGCCTCCACTTTATAAGTTTTGAGAAATTTCCCCTCACTCGTGCTGATTTAGCGCTAGCGCACCAACACTGGCCGGAACTTGCGCCGTGGGCGGAACAGCTTCAGACACAGTGGCCTTTTCCCCTGCCCGGTTGCCATCGTTTATTGCTCGATGAAGGCCGCGTAACGCTTGATTTATGGTTTGGCGATATAAACGAACTGACCAGCCAACTGGACGATTCGCTAAATCAAAAAGTAGATGCCTGGTTTCTGGACGGCTTTGCGCCAGCGAAAAACCCGGATATGTGGACGCAAAATCTGTTTAACGCCATGGCACGACTGGCGCGTCCGGGCGGCACGCTGGCGACATTTACGTCTGCCGGTTTTGTCCGCCGCGGTTTGCAGGAAGCCGGATTCACCATGCAAAAGCGTAAGGGCTTTGGGCGCAAACGGGAAATGCTTTGTGGGGTGATGGAACAGACATTACCCCTCCCCTGCTCCACGCCGTGGTTTAATCGTACGGGTAGCCGCAAACGGGAAGCGGCGATTATCGGCGGCGGTATTGCCAGCGCGTTGTTGTCGCTGGCGCTATTACGTCGCGGCTGGCAGGTAACACTTTATTGTGCGGATGAGGCCCCCGCGCTGGGTGCTTCCGGCAATCGTCAGGGGGCGCTGTATCCGCTCTTAAGTAAACACGATGAGGCGCTAAACCGCTTTTTCTCTAATGCGTTTACTTTTGCTCGTCGGCTTTACGACCAATTACCCGTTAAATTTGATCATGCCTGGTGCGGCGTCACACAGTTAGGCTGGGATGAGAAAAGCCAGCATAAAATCGCACAGATGCTGTCGATGGATTTACCCGCAGAGCTGGCTGTAGCCGTTGAGGCTAATGCGGTTGAACAAATTACGGGCGTTGCGACAAATTGCAGGGGTATTACTTATCCGCAAGGTGGCTGGCTGTGTCCAGCAGAACTGACCCGTAATGTGCTGGAACTGGCGCAACAGCAGGGTTTGCAGATCCATTATCAATATCAGTTGCAGGATTTATCCCGTAATGATGATTGTTGGTTGTTGAATTTTGCAGGTGATCAGCAAGCGACGCATAGTGTAGTGGTACTGGCGAATGGGCATCAAATCAGCCGTTTCAGCCAAACGTCGTCTCTGCCAGTATATTCAGTTGCTGGTCAGGTCAGCCATATTCCGACAACGCAGGAACTGGCAAAACTGAAACAGGTGCTGTGCTATGACGGTTATCTCACGCCGCAAAATCCGGCGAATCAACACCATTGTATTGGTGCCAGTTATCACCGTGGTAGCGAAGAGACGGCATACAGTGAGGAAGATCAGCTGCAGAATCGCCAGCGATTGATTGATTGTTTCCCGCAGGCACAATGGGCGAAAGCGGTTGATGTCAGTGATAAAGAGGCGCGCTGCGGTGTGCGTTGTGCCACCCGCGATCATCTGCCAATGGTAGGCAACGTGCCTGATTATGACGCTACACTCGTGGAATATGCGTCGCTGACGGAGCAGAAAGATGAGGCGGTAAGCGCGCCGATTTATGACGATCTCTTTATGCTTGCTGCTTTGGGTTCGCGTGGTTTGTGTTCTGCCCCACTGTGCGCCGAAATTCTGGCGGCACAGATGAGTGAAGAACCGATCCCGATGGATGCCAGTACGCTGGCGGCGTTAAATCCGAATAGGTTATGGGTGCGGAAGTTGTTGAAAGGTAAAGCGGTTAAGGCGGGGTAATCTGCTTTGGCATTGTTTGTCGGATGCGGCGTAAACGCCTTATCCGACCTACGTGTGACTACGTGTGACCTGTAGGCCTGATAAGACGCTGTAAGCGTCGCATCAGGCATGGTGCTCCAGACGCCAACGACTTACTACTGTGACGCCTGCTGAAACAGGTGTTCCCACATATCGGTTACCAGCGCCTGGTCACGCGGCGACAATTCACCAGCACCAATGGCTTTTTCCAGACTCTGGCTAACGGTCGTATGCACCGCCTGAGCGGAGTGGTCATCACCACTTTCCAGTTCTGCGATAGCTAATGTCAGGTGGCCACGCAAATACCCACTGGCAAACAACTCATCATCACTGGCATGGTCAACCATACCGTCGATTAATGCCAGAATGCGTGATTCAAACTCCGCGATCATCTTCTTTCCTCATTGTAAAACGTGGCGCTGGCTTCAGTTGAGCGCTTCCGGCCACGGGAACTGTTCCGCCGTAATTTCCGGCGTGTGATAATAATTTTGTAGTGCTTTAATTAAGCGTGCCGGACGTTCTGGAATACCGTTAGCCAGATAATCCATCACCTGCGCATGTACTCGCCGTTGAAACACCACGCGATCCGGTTCGAAATCCCCTTCCAGATTGTCGCAACTGACGTTAAACGGATATCCCGCCGCCACGCAGAACAACCAGTCCAGCGCCTGCGGCTTCACTTCAACATATTCAAACTGACTTTGCGTTTGGGCATCGCGTCCGTCCGGGCAATACCAGTAGCCGAAATCAACCAGTTCACGGCGTGCTTTCCCGGCAATACACCAGTGCGAAATCTCGTGGATGGCGCTGGCGTAAAAGCCATGAGCGAAGACGATTCGGTTATACGGTACTTCCGCATCAGCAGGAAGATAGATCGGTTCGTCGTCGCCTTTAATCAGACGGGTATTAAATTCATCGGCAAAGCAGCCATTAAAAATTTCAATCAACTGCTCGTAGTGGTGTGTACTGTTCATTAGTTCATCCCCAACCAGTGGAGGATCTCCTGTCCGTGGCTATCATAAAGTAATTTGGCACTCATCACCGCTGAGACGATAACGATCATCGGGCGGATCAGCTTTTGTCCTTTGCTCAACACCAGTCTTGAACCCATACGCGCGCCGAGGAACTGCCCCACCAGCATCACGAATCCTGTCGCCCAAATCACCTTGCCGCCGAGAATAAACAGCAGCAAACCGCCAATGTTCGACGTTGCGTTGAGTAATTTGGCGTGAGCGGTGGCTTTGGCGAGGTTAAAACCGCACAGCGTAACGAAGGCCAGTGCGTAAAACGAACCGGCAGCCGGGCCAAAGAATCCGTCATAAAAACCGACGCAACCACCGGCAATTAACGCGAAAGGAAGGCCGTACATCCGGCGCTGGCGATCTTCTTCACCCAGCTTTGGCATCAGCAAGAAATAGAGGCCGATGCAAATCACGAGGATGGGCAATATCTGCCGTAATATATCGGCCTGAACATATTGCACCAGCAGTGCGCCACTCATTGAGCCGACAAAGGTCATGGCGATATTAAGTTTCTGATCGCTTAAACTAACCACTTTGCGGCGAATAAAGTAGATAGTGGCGGAAATAGAGCCACCGCAGGCTTGCAGTTTATTGGTTGCCAGCGCGTTAGCGGGAGACATCCCCGCCGCCATCAATGCCGGAATGGTGAGTAACCCACCGCCACCGGCAATCGAGTCGATAAATCCCGCCAGCATGGCGACAAAAAAGAGAACTCCCAGCAACAGCGGGGAAACCATAAACAGGCTATTAAACGTTTCCATTAGATCACGTGCTCATCCAGTAGCGCCTGGCAGGAAGGCGGCAACGGAGGCGGTGTCTTCTTCTCAGGCTTTGTTGTTCCCGGTTTTGGAGGTTCAAACCAGCTTTGCAGTTCTGCCCCGCAGCCATCGCCCGGTGGCGGTAAAGGTTGATCTTCACACTCCAGGCTATCGGCAGGACAACGTAATCGTACATGCATATGCGCGCGATGCTGGAACCAGGGTCGCACTTTGCGCAACCAGTCGCGATCGGTGCCCGCATCAAGGCAAAGTTGTTGTTTAATCGCCGGATTAACAAAAATGCGCGTGACGTCTTTGTCCTGGGCGGCGAGTTTGATCAAGCTGAAAATTTCTGGCTTCCACAGCGTGGAGACAACGTGTTTACCGTCGCGGGAAACTAAGTCCAGTGCTTGCGGGCGCAAGAGCTGCGCGGAGGTCCAGCGTGTTTTCGGCAGTTGCAGGAAGATATCGACATCCAGTCCGGTCTGGTGGCTGGCGTGACCGCCGTTGAAACGCCCACCAGCGGGCATCCCCATATCGCCAATCAACACCGTACCCATGCCCAGATTGCTCACCTGGCTACTCAGGCGCTGGATAAACATCACCAGGTCCGGGTGACCGAAATAGCGACGCTGATCGGTACGCATGACCTGATAATGTTCGGACTGTATTGGCAACGTGTCAGCGCCGACGATACAACCATTGGAAAAACTGCCTATCGATTGTGCGCTACCCGGCACAGGTTGGGTTATTTTTTGCCACGGCGTCGCTGCCAGGCAGGCGCTACTGGCAAGCAGGGCCAGCAGCGCAATCGCGGTTTTGTTCATTTTTTACCAGCGTGGAATATCAGTCTTCACATCGGCATTTTGCGCCCGTTGCCGTAACAGGTGATCCATTAAAACGATCGCCAGCATCGCTTCAGCGATCGGCACTGCGCGGATCCCGACACAAGGATCGTGACGACCTTTGGTGATCATCTCAACTTCTTCGCCAAAGCGGTTAATGGTGCGCCCCGGCACGGTAATGCTGGAGGTCGGTTTCAGCGCCATATGGGCAATGATTTGCTGCCCGCTGCTGATACCGCCAAGAATGCCGCCCGCATGGTTGCTCTGGAAACCGTCTTTGGTGATTTCGTCACGGTTCTGGCTGCCGCGCAGCGCCACCACGTCAAAACCATCACCGATTTCCACGCCTTTCACCGCGTTGATGCTCATCAGCGCATGGGCGATGTCGGCATCCAGGCGGTCAAAGACCGGCTCGCCAAGTCCGGCGGGGACGCCACTGGCAACAACGGTGACTTTCGCGCCGATGGAGTCGCCCTCTTTTTTCAGTGCGCGCATCAGTTCATCTAAGGCTTCGATTTTGTCCGGGTCCGGGCAGAAGAACGGATTTTGCTCGACCTGCGACCAGTCTTTGATTTCCAGCGGAATGTCGCCCATCTGGGTCAGGCAGCCGCGGATTTCAATGCCAAATTTCTCGGCGAGATATTTTTTGGCAATAGCCCCTGCCGCCACGCGCATGGCGGTTTCACGGGCGGAAGAGCGTCCACCGCCGCGATAGTCGCGCAAACCGTATTTTTGTTCGTAGGTGTAATCGGCATGGCCTGGACGGAAAACGTCCTTAATTGCGCTGTAATCCTGAGAACGCTGGTCGGTATTTTCTATGAGTAGGCCAATGCTGGTGCCGGTGGTCACACCTTCAAAAACACCGGAGAGAATTTTGACCTGATCCGGCTCGCGGCGCTGGGTGGTATAGCGCGATGTCCCAGGGCGGCGGCGGTCAAGATCGTGTTGCAGATCCGCTTCCGTCAGCGGAATGCCTGGCGGAACACCATCGACGATGCAACCGAGCGCCAGCCCGTGCGATTCGCCGAAGGTGGTTACGCGAAAGAGTTGTCCAATTGTGTTTCCAGCCATCACGGCTCCGTTATTGTTGTGTTTGCGTGTTTATTTAATCTTTATAAATCGCGAAATGTTCACGTGCGGCAATAAGCTGCGCTTTGGTGAGCATAAACACACCGTCGCCGCCGTTATCAAACTCCAGCCAGGTGAACGGAACATCCGGATATTGTTCCATAAGATGTACCATGCTGTTGCCGACTTCACAAATCAGCACACCATCATCAGCAAGATAATCTGCCGCGTTACCGAGAATGCGGCGCGTCAGTTTCAGGCCGTCGGTACCAGACGCCAGGCCCAGTTCCGGCTCGTGACGGTATTCATTTGGCAGGTCGGACATATCTTCCGCATCGACATACGGCGGGTTGGTGACGATCAGGCCGTACTGCACTTTCGGTAAATCACGGAACAGATCGGAACGAATCGGGATGACGTTGTGGATCAGACCGTGTTCTTCGATGTTCTGTTCGGCAACCGCCAGCGCGTCTGGAGAGATGTCCACCGCGTCGACTTCCGCTTCCGGGAAAGCATAAGCGCAAGCAATAGCGATGCAGCCGCTCCCGGTACACATATCTAAAATATGCTGCGGTTGTTTACTGATGAGTCCGGCAAATTTATTGTTGATCAGTTCACCAATCGGCGAGCGCGGCACCAGCACGCGTTCATCGACGTAAAATTCATGGCCGCAGAACCACGCTTTGTTGGTCAGATAAGCCACCGGAATGCGTTCGTTGACGCGGCGGATCACGCGCTCAACAATGCGGTGTTTTTCGCTGGAGGTCAGACGCGCATTGCGCATATCTTCCGGAATATCCAGCGGCAGGTAGAGCGAAGGCAACACCAGCTGTACGGCTTCATCCCACGGGTTATCGGTGCCGTGACCGTACCAGATATTTGCCGCGCTGAAGCGGCTAACCGACCAGCGCAACATGTCCTGAATGGTTTGCAGCTCATTTACTGCTTCATCAACGAAAATTTTATCCACGTATTCCTCCAGGGCATGATCGCAATAATTTCGGCGGCTAGTTTGCCATGAAGATGACGATAAATCAGCATTCACGCGCGGTGAGTGAGGAAAAATACGTTTAAAACGATCGATTGCGCGACGAGTCGGGTAAACTGTAGGGAAATTAGAAATAGAGACACATCAATGAAAAAGAAAACAACACTTAGCGAGGAGGACCAGGCTCTGTTTCGCCAGTTGATGGCGGGTACTCGCAAGATAAAGCAAGATACGATTGTCCATCGACCACAGCGTAAAAAAATCAGCGAAGTGCCGGTTAAGCGGTTGATTCAGGAACAGGCAGATGCCAGCCATTATTTCTCAGATGAGTTTCAGCCGTTATTGAATACCGAAGGCCCGGTGAAATATGTACGCCCGGATGTGAGTCATTTTGAGGCGAAGAAGTTGCGCCGTGGCGATTATTCGCCGGAGCTGTTTTTGGATTTACACGGTCTGACTCAGCTACAAGCCAAACAGGAACTAGGCGCGTTGATTGCCGCCTGCCGCCGTGAACATGTATTTTGTGCCTGCGTGATGCATGGACACGGTAAGCATATTTTGAAGCAACAAACACCACTGTGGCTGGCGCAACATCCGCATGTGATGGCGTTTCACCAGGCACCGAAAGAGTACGGTGGTGATGCGGCGTTGCTGGTGTTGATTGAAGTGGAAGAGTGGCTGCCGCCGGAGTTGCCCTGAATGCTGAACCGGATACGACATAAACGCCGTATCCGGTTTGGTCACTACAACATATTCAGCACATACTGGAATCGGCAAGTGGAATCTATAGGTTGTGGTGTAGTGGTATCGACACGTACCACAATATCGTGCAGTTGCTTGTCAGTTATCGCATGTCGGTTTGGTATGGTTGTCACTTTGTTATCGGTACAACCATATGACGTAAAAGTGATCATTTGCGATACAAAGCGACAATATGCGCCACGATCGTCAAATTGGCTACCATCACACAACTTGCCATCCTTCATCAAAAAGGTGGGGAGTGTATTTTCGATTACCCCTCCAGTGGATTTCAATGATAATAGCTTGCTACGTACTACCGAATTTGGGCTCCATGAAACATCATAAGGGTCTAAAGGAATCGGCGGACATGTGGAGTTAAAAGTCGATGGTCCCATATAAACAACACCACTTCTTCTTGATTGTGATTTGATATTACTGGTCACTATCCAGGGACAGCCACCAGGATCTCCTTCAACGATGATGTCCATGATCACCTTGTTACAAGTAAATTCTCCCGATGCCGGCAGCCCTGGACAATTCGATGGATCAATAGATTCCCCACTTTTCACATTAATTTTGGGGGCTGGCCCTGGCCCATTCCAGGAGATATTCGGAATATCTCCGACCAGAAGAGTATAACCATCCCGGTGATATTCTCCCTGATATACACCTGATGAGGTTTGAACATTAAGTTCATACCAGGTTGAGGTATTAAAGTTACCGGCATAACCCATGTCGGTGTGCATATCACGAAACGTTATTGATGCCATCGCGGTAGGTAACATCAATACAAGTAAGCAAAAAAAATAGCGTAATTTTTTCATTTTAAAGGTACTCAAACGTTGCGGTTAGCTGAGCGGTAAAATTACCGGGAGTCACATCACGACCGCTTTTTGCCTGTAACCAGGCGCGAAAAGTTAGGCTATTGCTGCCATTATTAAGTACAAAGGTCGCACCAGTAGTACTGTTGATGGCGACAGGTGTGCCGTCGTTTTTTTTCCATAACTATACCTACTCCCTGCGCACCCGATGACGCATCCAGCGCCAGAATACCCGGCTGTTCGCTATCTTCTGTGCCGGTCAAGGTTACCTTTACGTTGTATGAGGTTGGCCCCTTACAGTCTTTCAGTTGAAAAACTACAGGCTGGCGGGCCGACTGCCCGGCGACCATTAAATCTTGTGTACTCACCGTAGGAAACTGCACTTCTGCCAGCAATCCTTGTGTCTCTACTGGCGTACAAGTTTTATTCAATAGATTACCGTAAAAATGCAGGTTATCAGCCGCCTGCACCGGCGCTACACAGATCAGCATTAAGCTCCCCAGCAGCGTTGCGAGAACATATTCTTGTGTTTTCATTGGTAATCCACCTGTAGCGTGGCATACGCGGAAAATGCTCCGTCTCCCAACACCGCGCCGCTGGCTTTCACCGGTACCGCCTTGAGTATTGGGGGGCTGGCAGGATCAATACTCAGAGGTTTATCCAGCTCAAACGGACTGCCATTTTGTTGCATTTCAATGCCCAGGTCGGTAACGCTGGTCTGGACTGCCGACGTATTGTAATTGGTGGGAGTCCCCTTCCAGGTCAGAGTCATCTCCCAAACCGCATCACGAACTCCAGAATCACAGGTGATCTCATAGGGTACAGTCTGACGAAAGTTAACACCGTCAATGTCATTAATAAGGATGTCGCCAAAATCCACTTCAATGGTTTTCCCGCCGCTAATGGTACAAACTGGCGGTGATACCAAAGTTCCGTGAAAAGTAATGTCTGGTGTCGCCGCCTGTACCACGCAACAGCAACCACAAATCACAAAAAAAACGAGTCGTTTCATTGGTAATCCACCACCATCGTCATACTGGCGTTAAATTCCGATGCCGCGAGTGATACACCGCTCTCTTTTACTGGCACCGCTTTCAGTTTCGGTTGGCTGTTGATGTTGAAAGGCGTCCAGTTGTTTTCGCCAATCGGAAACAGCGAATTATCAGACGCACTTTCAATTCGAATCCCAAATCCAGAAATTCCTGTACTCAACACTGTTTCGCCATTAATCGTGGTAGTCGTTCCCTTAAACTGCATTTGCAGGTCGTCACTTAGACTTCCCTTACAGTCCAATTTGTACTCAGCATTCATGCGATAGTTGGTGCCATTGATCTTTTTGATGATCACATCACCAAACTCCACAGCACTACCCGTTACTGAACAAGGTGGCGGAGCATCGACCAGCACCCGCAATATCAGATCAACGGATTTCGATTCTCCGCCTGCCGCAGGATGGCTCACCACACCAAAAACCAGCAGTAATTTAACCAGAAACATCTTTCTCATCGGATTCTCCTGGAATCAGCCTTTGCTGCTTAGTTCTTCATCCACCAGGCAGGCACTACCGCTACAGCGGAAAAAGAGCGGCATACGCGCACCATAGTCGTTGACATAGGTCAGCACTGGTGTGCTATCCATTTTCACGTTTAACGGGGCGTTGGTTTTGGGCGGCATGACTAATGGCGAGAAACCCGCCGCTGGATTGCCATTTTTCTGCGTACTGGCGTTGCTGATGATGACGTAATACGCCGTTGGGTTATTGACGGTAAATTCCTGGCCGCTGCGGGTTAGGGTCACTTTATGCTGCCAGGGAGTTTGTGTGCTGCTTTTTTCCAGTGCCTTAGGACGCCAGAAAAGTTTGATACGTGTCTGCAGAGCAATTTGCAGCGTGTTAGCTTTATTCGATTTAGGCGGGATCTCGCGAACGTTAAAGTAGAACATCGTTTCGCGATCGGCAGGCAATTTGTGGATATCTGGCAATCCCTGAATTTTCACCTGACCGTTCATCATCGCATCAATACGCTGTACAGGAGGTAAAACAGCTAATGGTGAACTCACCTTGTTACCCTTTTCATCTTCAATCCAGCTTTGCGCCAGGTAAGGAAGTTTAGGATCGTTATTACGTAGGGTAACACTAATAGATTTGTCACTTTCGTTAAAAATCAAACGGGTACGATCGGGCGTCACTGAAGCCTGTGCGTAAAAACTTGCAGCCGCCGCCATCAACGTCAATGTAGTGACGATCTTTTTTGAAGAGATATGTTTAGACATGGATCATTCCTTAATCACGTTATTAATTCGATGAAACAGACATTGGTGGTTCCATTGGTGTCACCTGTTGTGTCTGCTCCTGAATGACGGGCTGAATATCATGTGATATTGCGGGAGCACTTCCCCCAATTTGCTGGCATGGCAACAGCAAGCCATTGAAGAGATCATCCGGTAGCGGGTCCGGCAGACTGATATCGCAGTGGGATTCTCCCTCCCAGGATACCGTCATGCGTTCACCTGGTTTACGCCCGCCAGATAGACATTACCTTCATCATCAACCAGACCAACTTGCTGTTTATTAACATTTTTCACTTCCGCACCAAATGGCGGATGACTACCATCCTGCAATCGCAATACCGCCATTGCTTTCTGCCCACTGATCACAGCAAATTTACGATAACCAATGGCACCTTCCGTTAGCGTTGCCTGTACCACCGACTGGGTGGCCTCAGCATTTTCTGGTAGGTTATTCAAATCGATATAAGCCTGATTACGGTAATAATCGTTAACATCGGCCACTACGGCTTTACCAAACATGTTGGTATAAACAGCGGCACCGTTGCCTTCTACTGGCACATTGGCAACGCCATCGGCATCAATCAGCAAACGTGTGCCGCCCATGTTTTGCGTGCGATGCAGCGCGCCGCCGTGGGCAGTCAGCGTTGCCCCGCCCTGTAAAGAAATACCCGCGGAAGTGTATTGCCCTTCATGATAGTTGGCACTCAGGTCAACTTTTGCCATCGTGCCATCATGGCTGTAATAGCCATCCACACTGGCGTGGTTTTCACTGGTGCCTGCACTCAGCGTATAGTGGCTGGCATCATCAATTCGATGGTACAAACTCGCCTGACTGCTGTCGGCACCGCTGCCATAGTTGCCGTTGTAACTGATGGTGCTGCTGTCGCCCCACGGCAGGCTTAAGGAAAGATAAATACCTTTATCGGCGTTGTTATCGTATTCATAGCGATAACCGGTCAGAGAAACGCTCATGTTTCTGATACTTCCCATATTGAAATAATGAGAAAGCATCATGTTGTAGTTGGTTTGATCCTCGCGGTCCCAGTAGGTGTGGTGGGAATAGTTGAGATAGACCGAAACACGCGCATCCCTGAAGTTCTGGTTGTAAGTGACCGTATACATCTCTTTGTCGTTACCTGTGCGCGCCCGATCGGCGTTGTTGGCATCCAGGTATTCGCTCATGGTCATGTAGTTTTTTTCAGAGAAGCGATATCCGGCAAAGGTCACACGGCTGTTGAGTTCATCAAAATCTTTGGCATAACTGACACGATAAGAGTTACCATCCAGCGTTTTGTTGCCGTATACGCTGTTGTCGTCAAAACGAGTACGGGAGTGGGTAACGTCAAACGCTAACGCGCCGAACAGTGCCAAATCGCGCCCAAGTCCAATTGCTGCTGATTGATAGTTTTCATCCGCTAACGCGCCGCCGTAAAGTGACCAGCCATTGGCGATCCCCCATGACGCTTCGCCTCCTGAGAAGAAACTCCCTTCGACGTGATGATCCCAGTTTTGCGGGCGCCCCATCGACACTTTATATCGCACCTGACCCGGTCGGGTCAGAAACGGCATGGAAGCCGTGCTGACGTCATATTCCTGCACCTGACCGTTTTGTTCTTCGATGCGGACATGCAGCGTACCAGATACCGAATCACCAATATCCTGAATACGGAACGGGCCTGCGGGGACCTGGGTTTCATAAAGGACGCGTCCCATTTGCGTTACGGTCACTTTCGCAGAGGTATGTGCGACGCCGGAAATATCCGGAGCGTAGCCGCGAAGGTTTGGCGGCAACATTTGATCGTCGGTGCTGATGCTACCGCCAATGTAGCTAAAGCCATCAAAAATATCGGAGTTGAGGTAATCTTCACCCAGCGAAAGTTTGGCTTTTAATGACGGCAAGGCGCGCCAGGCGTAATAACGGCTCCACTCCCAGTTTTTTGCGTGCCGCTATCGTTAGCATCACCATCATCGTTACTGCGGGTATGCTGATAGTCGCTCTGCCAGTCGGCACGCAGACGCCACGGGCCAAGGTTAACGCCAACCGTACCATTACCGCTGATATCGTTAGTATCATCCCCACCCTCTTCATGCCGGGTCTGGGCGTTGATACTGTAATCGGCAATAAGACCGGGAATACCTTCATCCCAGCGTGAAGGCGGATCCCATTCACTATCGGTATATTCAAGATAAGCCTGCGGCAAAGAAATCACGAGAACTGACTGGCTTAAATCACCAGTAATTTCCATGCCATTTAGCGGTTCAGTATTCAGACACTGACCATCACGAATCCATTGCAAATTCTTCGTGATATCTTCTTTAAAGCCTAACTGAGCAACCAGTTCAGGCGGTAAGCAGGCATACGATTTATCAGGATTGTTTTCGACTGCGTACCAGTAGATATCGTATTCATCAGGTAAGGATTGGTTATTTACATGAACCTGTAAATTATATTTACCCGGCTCAACATAACCTTTTTGGGAAAAACGCCCCAAATCAATTTTGGTATTCCCTTTTAACTCCAGAAATCGGGCATCAAACTGAATGGTATCATCTGCCAGGGCATAAAATGGACTTCCGGAAATTGCCAGAGCAATCCACCACGAAAGCCCCCGTAAACGGAGAAAAGAATGTTCGGGCATTTACGTATCCATCCGTAATTATTATATTTTAATTATCTTTTATTTAAAAACCCCATAACTTTACAGTTATGGGGGAATCACATTAGAGATACGTGATCTGGAACGTTGTTAGCGTTTCAAACGGAGCCGGAGTTGGTGTTACCGCAGCAGTTTCACCTACTAACCAGGCTTTAAATTTCAGCGTTTGTTTCTGTTTGCCTTTACCCGTTGAACTGTCCATTGCGATGGCCTGATCGATACCTTTGCCCAGGTCATAGCCTTTACCACGCTGGTCGCCAATCACCAGACTTACGTTTGGAACTTCGGTGCCATTATCCAGGTTAGACAGGGAGTAATTATTTGGATTACCGGAATATGGATTACCGGTAAATGTCGTGGTCATCGTTGTTTCAGTATTGAAATTGCAATCCTGTAAACGAATCTGGAAATCCTTTGGTGTGGTAGTTTTGCCACCCGTTAAAGAACCGGTACCGATGCTCCCCATATCCACTTCCAGCTTATGGTCATCAGGAACAATTGAGCACGGAGAGTCTTCAATTATACCGAAAAATCTCACTGTACCGTTGTTCCCTGCGGCTACGACCGATGCTGAAGTCAGCGCCCCCATAAGCATTGCTGTGGCGACGGCTGCTTTTACAAACTTACTCATTATTTGTCCTTAAATCATAAATAATTAAAATGTCAGCCAACTGACATATTAATACTGAATATAATAACTTTCAGTGTAATTTGCAGTGGCTTATAACCCACCATTGAATAGGATTTCTGAGGTCACGTGAGATGATATTCTTTGGCGTGGCGAGCATGTTGATATTATAGAGCGCGTGACACAATTTAAATTTACTAACAACAATATTTAGAAATATTTAAATGATTAACAAAATAAATAACATTTTGAGAATTTCCCTGGAATTACGTGATAAATGACTAAAATATGGTATAAACACATCATGGAGTGAATGATTAAAGAAGCAAAAAACAACCAACAACAAATAACACGATTGTATTTTTATTTTTTGCCGATACAATATTAAAACACTATAATTAATATAAAATCAAGACCAAAAAATATCTCTTTTCTACTCTCTTATTCTGCGTTCACAGTGGTTAACTATGGAAATAAAATACAAGAAAAGGTAATGAATATTTCTAGATGTAACTTTATGCAAATCGGCGATTAAACGCTAAAAAGATGCCATTTGCATCGTTATTGGGAGAATTTCAATAAGGTATGAACAATTCAGGCCCGATAGCTTGCGCCATCGGGCACTTTACGATCACATCAGATTGCTTTTGCCATTTTCAAATTACACGGGCTCATCTGCCAGTTGAACTCGCCTTTTCCGCTTTCATCAAGCGTTACGCTGGCAATAGCCGAAGTGGTAAACATAGGCGGCGTTTCGCCCGGACATAACTCGGCAACCAGATACCCGACTAACGGTAAGTGGGAGATAACCAGTACCGAAGCAACACCTTCGTTGGTCAGCGCCTGTAAATATGCACTGACCAGCCCTACATCGCCGCAGGGCGTCAACTCCGGCAGAACTTCCACGTTGGAAGGCAGGTTCATACAATCACCTACTTCCTCCAGTGTTTGCTCGGCTCGCAGGAACGGGCTCACCAGAACACGTTCGACTTCCACTTTTTGACCTTTCAACCAGTTCGCCATCAGGCGAGATTCGTCACAACCGTTAGTGGTCAGAGGACGAACCGAATCACTGGCGGCATCGAGGGCTGCGTCGCCGTGACGCATGATAAAAACTTGCATATTGCACCGCTTTTGTTAACCAGATTCACCCGCCCCGTTCATCTGAAACCAGAGAAACAAGGCGGTGGCCGGCATTGTGCCTTATCCATTCACCGAATGAAACGCTGTTTTTTACCTCAATGGCGCAAGTATAGTCAACATGCGTTTACATTTTGACCAACCCTCCGCCATTCAGCGCGGATTCATATAGCTTTGACCCTTTTATTGAGGGTCAGTTGCACTTGTTTTCCAAAAACTTTCCCCGCGCTCGCTCATCTCTAATAAACGCTTGCAAGGGGTAAAACGAGAACCATACTGCGTGGCCAGTCGTTGCATTGTTGCAACGACTTCCCCCGCGCCGAGAGCATCAATATATCGGAACGGGCCACCAAGAAACGGTGGGAAGCCTATTCCAAATACCGCGCCAATATCCCCGTCACGCACACTTCGGATAACCTGCTCGTCCAGACAACGTACTGCTTCATTCAGCATCAACATCACACACCGTTCAGCAACCTGCGGTGCGGAGAGTCGCCCCTGCCCTTGTACACCAATTAGCGGGTAAATGGCGGGATCGACCTGTTTTTTGCTTTTACGCCCTTTTTGGCCATAAAGATAGAAACCTCGGCCATTTTTTCTACCTTTGCGATCATCATTCAAAATTGAAGAAACAACATTTGCAGGCGCGCTAAAAACGTTCTCCATAAGTTGCTTCCAGTACAGGAATAATTTTAGTCCCGGTATCAATTCCTACCTCATCCAAAAGTTGGATTGGCCCCACCGGAAAACCAAATTTCACCAGCGCGGCATCAATGTGCTCTACCCGTTCACCTTCGGTCAGCATGCGGATAGCTTCATTAATGTAAGGCGCTAAAATGCGATTGACGTAAAACCCGGCTTTGTCACGCACGACAATTGGCGTTTTGCCCTGTTTTTTCGCCAGTTTTACCGTAGTGGCGATGGTTTTCGCCGATGTACCCGCATGAGGAATGATTTCAACCAGCGGCATTTTTTCCACCGGACTGAAGAAATGCAGGCCGATAACTTGCTCTGGTCGCGTGGCGTGAGCGGCGATATCGCTAATCGGTAAAGAGGACGTGTTCGAGGCAAAAATGGTATGAGAAGCGCAGTTTTGCTCCACTTCCGCCACCATCTGCTGTTTTAATTCGAGATTTTCAAACACCGCTTCAATAATCAGATCTCGATGGGCAAAGCCACGGTAATCCGTCGTCCCCGAAATTAAAGCCAGTTGCTTGTCGCGTTCGCTGGCTTTGAGATGACGACGGCGCACTTTACCCTCCAGCTGCTCCCAACTGTATTTCAGCGCATGATTTATGCCCTGGGCATTGATATCTTTAATTCTTACCGGCAGACCCGCTTTACAGGCAGTAACGTAGGCAATTCCACCGCCCATCAACCCGCCGCCTAAAATCCCCACGCTGTTTAATGGCGCAAGAGGAGCATCACTGCCGGGATCTTTCTTCACTTCAGTACTGGCAAAAAAGATATTGCGCAGCGCCTGCGATTGCGGCGTCATCGCCAGTTCACCAACGCCCGAGCTTCGGCGTCATAGCCACTGCTGGTCCCCTGCGCTAAACCGGTTTCAATAACGTCAAGAATGCGTTTTGTCGCTGGATAGTTACCCTGAGTTTTTTGCTCTGTTTTCTTGCCTACCATTTTGAACAACAATGCACGACCTAACGGCCCCGCCAGAATACGCTCGCGTATAGGTAGAGGGCGGGAAGATGGACGATCCTGCTTTGCCAGCTCAACAGCGGCTTCCAGCAAAATGGAGTGCGGAACGACGTCATCCACCAGCCCCAACTTTAATGCCTGTTTCGCCCGAAGTTGTTTTCCGGTGAGGATCATCTCTAATGCTGTGCTGACACCTGTCAGGCGTGGCAAACGCTGAGTTCCGCCTGAACCGGGCAATAATCCAAGCTGAACTTCCGGCAAGCCGAGCACAGTTTTAGGATCGTCAGTACACACGCGGCCATGACATGCCAGCGCCAGCTCCAGCCCGCCACCCAGGCAAGCGCCGTGAATAGCGGCAATAACCGGAACAGGCAGAGCATGAATCTCCGCCATCAACTGTTGGCCCTGCCGCGCCAGTGCTTCCGCTTCTTGCGTCCGTTTTGCAGTTACCGATCATGTTGATGTCTGCGCCAGCAATGAAGTTATCTGGTTTAGCGGAGACAAACACCACGCCGCGCAACTCTTTGTTTTCGCGAAGTTGCTTAATAATGGCGCGCACCTGCGAGGCAAATTCCGCCTTCAGGGTATTCATTTTCTCGCCGGGAACATCAATGGTGATAATGGCAATGTTGTCCAGACGGACGCTGAGGGTAAACGCTGATGCCATTTCCATTATTCCGCCTCCACAACCATTGCCGCGCCAAGCCCGCCTGCGGCACAGGCAGTCACCAAACCAAACCCACCGCCGCGACGCCGCAGTTCATGTAAGGTCTGGGTAATCATCCGTGCGCCGGTAGCCGCAAAGGGATGACCATAAGCAATCGAGCCGCCAAGCACGTTAAATTTGCTATCGTCAACTTCGCCAGTGGCATGTGCACGCCCCAGTACGTCGCGAGCAAAACGTTCGCTGCCAAGCAACTGAATATTGGCCAACGTCTGGGCGGCAAACGCTTCGTGCATATCAATCAACGTCAGATCGGCCATTGTCAAACCAGCACGTTCCAGCGCCAGCGGTGTTGACCAGGCCGGACCGAGCAGCATGTCTTGCCAGACATCAATAGCGGTAAATGCGTAGCTGCGCAGATATCCCAGCGGCACCAGCCTAATTCTTTCGCCCGGGATTCAGTCATCAGGATCACCGCTGCCGCGCCATCGGTCAGCGGCGTACTGTTTGCCGCCGTTACCGTTCCGTGTTTGCGATCAAACGCCGGGCGCAGCTTTGCGTAATCGGCAAGCGTGGAATTGCCGCGAATATTATTATCTTCCGCAAGAGGCTGTTTATAAGGCGGGATATAAGCGGTCATGACTTCTTCTTTTAATTTACCTTCTGACCACGCCTGGGCGGCACGTTGATGCGAACGGTGGGCCAACGCATCTTGCTGTTCACGGGTGATGCCGTACGTTTTCGCCATTTGTTCGGCGGTGTCGCCCATCCGTAATCCAGTGGAGTATTCCGCCACTGCCGGAGGCACCGGCATTAAGTCACGCAAACGTAAGCGAGAAAAAAGTTTCAGGCGCTGACTCATGGTTCGAGCTTTGTTGGCATCAACCAGCACGCGCGCCAGTTTTTTACTAACGCCAATTGGCAATACGGAAGAGGAATCTGCCCCGCCGGCAATCCCCGCTCGAATAGTTCCCGCCATCAGGCTTTCTGCAACGTTTGCAACCGCCTGGAAACTGGTAGCGCAAGCGCGGCTGACGCTGTAAGCATCGGTATGCACATTCATTCCAGTACCGAGAACAATTTCACGCGCAATGTTGGGCGCTTCCGGCATTTGCACAACCTGACCGAAGACCAGTTGCTCAATCACTTCTGCGGGAATTTCGCTGCGTGCCAGCAATTCGCCTACGACCATCTTCCCCAAATCAACAGCAGGAATGCCATGAAAAGCCGTCGCCTGGCGGGCAAAAGGCGTACGTAACCCGCTAACGATGGCGATACGATCGCCCTGACGGGTAATCAGCGGTAAAACCTGACCCATAACACTCCCCTGTAAAAAAAAAAGACATAAAGTGGTCTGACCTGATCATAGTCTTAACCATTTTTTTACATTTAGCCAAGCGGAGAAAAGGGAAAGTGGGAGCTATGACACAGTGAAGACAGGAGAAAGAAAAGAAAACGCCTCTGCCTGTTGCTGGCAGGGGCGTACGTACCCGAGAGGAATTAACGCAGACCCAGCTGGAAGATCAGCATTTCAGCTTCGCAGGCAAAAGTGAAATCGATATCCAGGCGCACACCGTCAGACTCTTCAGTGAAAGTCGGGGTGATTTTGCACGGTTCGGATTCCACGCTACGGGCTTTTTCAGTCAGCGCCGCCAGCGTTTGTTCTGCTTCTGCGCGGTGTGCAAACACGCGGCTGTAAGACGCGGTGCAGTCGGAGTTGTCCATAATGGTGCCAACATCCATACAGCAGCAAACCGGGGTTTCATCAGCACTACATTTACTCATCGTTGATTTCCTCTGTATGTGCACCTAAGGTGCCAGATAAACGTTGCGGATATTTTACGCTTCTGAAAAGTGCCACTCCAGTTGTTAATTCTGCAAAATCGGATAAGTGACCGAAATCACACTTAAAAATGATCTAAAACAAAATTCACCCAAATCTATGAGTGCGCCACCTCCAAATTTTGCCAGCTGGATCGCGTTTCTTAGATCATATTTGAAAAAACATAGAAACATACTTGCAACATTCCATCTGGTCCGACCTATACTCTCGCCACTGGTCTGATTTCTAAGATGTACATCAGACCCTACACTTCGCGCTCCTGTTACAGCACGTAACATAGTTTGTATAAAAATAAATTATTGAGGTTATGGTCATGAGCCAGAAAACCCTGTTTACAAAGTCTGCTCTCGCAGTCGCAGTGGCACTTATCTCCACCCAGGCCTGGTCGGCAGGCTTTCAGCTAAACGAATTTTCTTCCTCAGGCCTGGGCCGGGCTTATTCAGGGGAAGGCGCAATTGCCGATGATGCCGGTAACGTCAGCCGTAACCCCGCGTTGATTACCATGTTTGACCGCCCAACTTTTTCAGCGGGCGCGGTTTATATTGACCCGGATGTAGATATTACCGGACATTCTAATTTAACCGGTCAGAGTGCAAATGCTAAAAATATCGCGCCGACAGCGTGGGTACCTAACCTGCACTTTGTCGCGCCTATTAACGATCAGTTTGGTTGGGGAGCGTCAATAACTTCCAACTACGGCCTGGCTACGGAATTTACCGATAACTACGCGGCTGGTATCTATGGCGGTAAAACCGATCTGCAGACAATCAACCTTAACCTTAGCGGGGCTTATCGCCTTAACAATAGCTGGAGTTTTGGTCTTGGTTTTGATGCTGTTTACGCCAAGGCAAAAATTGAGCGTTACGCAGGTTCGCTGGGGCCTTTGTTGTCTCAACAGTTGATTGCCCAGGGTGTACCCGCTTCATTAACCAATGGTATTAATACTCCGGACTCTCAAATTGCTCATCTGAAAGGTGACGAATGGGGCTTTGGCTGGAACGCGGGTATTCTTTATGAACTGGATAAAGATAACCGTTGGGGCCTGACATATCGTTCAGAAGTTAAAATCGACTTCGAAGGGGATTACAAAAGCTCCATTAACCCAAATCTGAACAATATTTTGGGTAACATGGGCTTACCATATGGCACGATGGGTGCAACCCAAAATGGGTCCCTGACGCTGAATTTACCTGAGATGTGGGAGATTTCTGGTTATAACCGTGTTGCGCCGCAGTGGGCAATTCACTACAGCATGGCCTATACCAGTTGGAGCCAGTTCCAGGAACTGAAAGCGAAAGGCGATAGTGGTCAGACTCTGTTCTATAAAGATGAAGGATTCCGGGACGCATATCGTATCGCGTTGGGTACAACCTACTATTACGATAAAAACTGGACCTTCCGTACCGGTATCGCTTATGACGACAGCCCGGTTCCGGCAGATAAACGTTCTATTTCCATTCCTGACCAGGATCGTTTGTGGTTAAGTGCTGGGTTAACCTACGCATTTAATGAAGATGCATCCATTGACGTTGGCGCATCTTATATGCATGGTCAGAAAGTGAAATTCACCGAAGGTGAAGGAGCGGCAGCTTATTCCTTCGAATCTGAAGGTAAAGCCTGGCTGTTCGGTACTAACTTTAACTACGCGTTCTAATAACACGTTTAGTTTAATAACAAAAAAGGTGAGTTTTTCAACTCACCTTTTTTATTGGCTTCTTATTCAGAATCGATATCTTTTAAATCATCCTGAATCGCTTGCGCATTCGGGTTTTCCTGCAGTTTGAGTTCTCCGCCATTGGCGATGAAATCATGACGCTGGAAGTACGCCTCGCGCACCATGACGTAAGGATCGGACGACTGACGAAGCAGGCCATCAGAATCCAGCAGTTGCGCACGCGTTTCGATACCTTCAAGCGTCCATTTACCTACCGACATCGGCCAGGTCAACCACGAAAGCACTGGATAGAGGCCATCAGCCATATCACCGCCGTCATCACGCAGCGTGAAGCTACCGTAGAACGGTAACTGAACATAAGGCCCATACCCCACGCCATAGTGACCGAGCGTGCTACCAAAACGGTGAGGTTCCGTTCGTTGCAGTTTCGGATTCGCCATCCCTGCAACATCAATAAAACCGCCCATCCCCAAAATAGTGTTCAGGAAAAAGCGGGTAAAGTGGACCATCCCCTGATAAGGGTCGCCCTGCAGGAAGTAGTTAACCATCACTGCAGGTTCTTCAAGGTTGCCAGTAAAGTTGCTTAACCCATTACGTGCCGGTTGCGGAACATAATCACGCCACACGACAGCCACCGGTCGAACCACATACGGGTCTAACACATTGAAGTTAAAATTGTACATGGTGCGGTTGAACCCTTCTAACGGGTCAGAACGCCCTTGCTGATCTGTTCCGGAACTCGCACACCCCACCAGAAGCGTAGTTCCCAGAGCAAGCGCCGACAGGCGAAGCTTCATAAATGTCTCCCTGTTTTTTTTATGGCTTATGCAGTTTGCCATCCATGACGGAACGATACCGTATCCGCCTGTTTAGGTGTGGGCGATTGTAACAGCACGTCAAATGATGTCCATACGCCCTGTTTTGCTGATTTGATCATAGCCTGGTAATCACCGCCCTGTAGGCTACTTGATTCTATAGAAACAGAAAAAGGCAAACGTTGCCTTTTATTCATTTTCAGAGTAACTCCCGCCAGTTGCGAGCAAAAAAGCCGCTACGCTTTAGCTATACGTGCTAATCAAGAGAACTCACCATGGATAACGATAAAATTGATAAACACAGCGACGAAATTGAAGTCGAGAGTGAAGAAAAAGAGCGCGGAAAAAAAATTGAAATAGATGAAGATCGGCTCCCTTCCCGGGCAATGGCTATCCACGAACATATTCGTCAGGACGGTGAAAAAGAGCTGGAACGCGACGCAATGGCGCTACTGTGGTCAGCTATTGCAGCAGGTCTGTCGATGGGTGCATCGCTACTGGCAAAAGGGATATTTCATGTCGAACTGGAAGGTGTGCCAGGGAGTTTCTTGCTGGAGAATCTCGGTTATACCTTTGGTTTTATTATCGTTATTATGGCGCGCCAGCAATTATTCACCGAGAATACAGTTACTGCGGTACTGCCCGTAATGCAAAAACCGACAATGGGCAATGTTGGTTTATTGCTGCGACTTTGGGGCGTTGTTCTGTTAGGTAATATTCTGGGAACGGGTATTGCGGCGTGGGCTTTTGAGTATATGCCTATTTTTGATGAAGAAACCCGCGATGCGTTTGTCAAAATCGGCATGGATGTGATGAAGAACTCGCCCAGCGAGATGTTTGCCAATGCGATCATTTCCGGCTGGCTAATAGCTACTATGGTATGGATGTTTCCGGCGGCGGGTGCGGCAAAAATAGTAGTGATTATTTTGATGACCTGGCTTATCGCCCTGGGAGACACCACTCATATCGTTGTCGGTTCCGTAGAGATCCTCTATCTGGTATTTAACGGCACACTACACTGGAGCGATTTTGTCTGGCCATTTGCGCTTCCCACTCTGGCGGGAAACATCTGTGGCGGCACCTTTATCTTCGCGTTGATGAGTCATGCGCAAATTCGCAACGACATGAGCAATAAGCGAAAAGAAGAAGCGCGTCAGAAAGCAGAACGTGCGGAAAACATTAAGAAAAATGATAAAAATCCGGCATGAGTGGCGAGCGTTTAAGCAATCGAGCGGCAGTGTACTTACCCCGCAGTCCATTAGCGGGTATACTCATGCCGCGCTGTCCTCTTAGTTAAATGGATATAACGAGCCCCTCCTAAGGGCTAATTGCAGGTTCGATTCCTGCAGGGGACACCAGTATCAGTTCGCCCCATCCGTACCAGTCCGCAAAATCCCCTGAATATCAAGCCTTCCGAATCCACCGTTCGTCATGGTCCGAGTCAGATCGTAACAGCCGCACTCCATGACGGGTAAAAAGTGGATAAAGTTATTTTACCCACCGGATTTTTACCCATGCATACCGTTAAACAGATTGAAGCAGCAAAGCCGAAAGAAAAACTGAGGTGGCTGCCCCATCGCACTCTTTATCCTGCTTGCCGCAAGTTGGCAGAAGTCAGCAACGCGAGCGTGATGGACGCTGCTGTCCAGGTGTTTCGCATACATGTCAAAACACCTTCGACGGGCAGTGCTTACATATCACTGCCCGTTACTTCTGCACGGCCTGTCAGATCACGTAGGCCGTGGTGACTTTTTCAACCCACAGAGGCGGATTTGTTCTTCAGCCTTTCAGCACTCAACCTTGAGGATCATCCTGGCTTAGTGATCTCGCCTCAATCCCCGTTGTCAGCGGGTTACATCACCCTGCGGGCATGCCGCAGGTCACTGCCGCTCAGGTTCTCCACCGTCACACCCGGTGGAATTGTTGGGTTTCTCATCATGAGTTACCGGTTCAATATTCCAGACAGACTCATGGTTTATTTGAGCCTCCATGCTCGCCCTGAACTCCGGGCACACTATACGTCACGTCGCCACATCACACTTAATTTGGCTCTGTCACGGCGAACTGCCGTTCAAGATAGTTAGGGATAGCAACATGTTCATGACCGCCATGCCTGTACCGGTGAGTCGGCTGCTGGCAACTGACCAGTCCCAACTCTTTCATAAGTCTGTCAGCAAGCCAGCGCCCCATCTGATAGCCTCTTTGGGTTGCCATTGTGGCAATGCTTCTTGCTCCTGCCGAACAGTGGCTGATGCTATGTAGCTCAAGTACCTGACTGCGTAATACAGCCCGTCTGCCGTCTGGTTTTTCAGGACGGTTTTTCCAGTATTTATAGCTACAGCGATGAACCCCGAACACGTGGCAGAGAGTGACCACAGGATAACGCCCCCCTGAGTTTCCTGATTATCGAGAACTGCTCAGGGAGTCCGGCATTAAATGCGCGGTAGCCTTTTTTAATATTTCTTTTTCCATTTCAATTCGTTGTAGCTTTTTCTTTAGCTCACGTATTTCGATTTGTTCCGGAGTTATCAGGAAGTCTGTTTGTGTTTTTCCCTGACGCTCATCACGCAGTTGTTTGCCCCATCTTGTCATCGTGGAAAGGCCAACATCCATAGTTTGGCGGCATCTGCCACTGTGTAGTTCTGGTCAACAACCAGTTGAGCGAGTTCATGTTTGAATTTAGGACTAAAATTTCTTCTTTTCATTTGTGCACCTGTATTGTTCTGAGGTGCGCATATCACCGCTGTTCAGCTGAACAAATTCAATAAACCACTAAAAATTCACAATAGACTTTCATTCATCCCATGAATTAAGTATTATCTTAATTTTAAGGATAATCTAAAAACATAACTGCGCTGCGGTTAAATTTTTTAAGCCCAAACTTACCAATGTTAATACTTCTAGTTTTAACGTATTTTTCGGAGATTACGATTATGGGGGGTAAAAATATTGCAATCGCAGGAGGCGGTTTTTTTGGTTTGTATCTGGCAGAACAACTTGCATTGAAGGGTTGTAAAGTTACAGTTTATGAGAAAAGTCAAGAACTCATGTCCCGTGCATCCTATGTTAATCAGGCTCGAGTGCACAATGGCTATCATTATCCACGCAGCATCTTGACAGCGTTACGCTCTCGTATCTCTTTCCCCCGTTTTGTTACTGAATTTCGCGACTGCATTGAAGATGATTTTGCCAAATATTACCTTGTTGCAGGTGCGTTAAGTAAAATAACAGGTGCACAATTTAGCCGATTTTGTCAACGTATAGGTGCTGAATGTGAAGATGCTCCTCCGTCAGTGAAACGTTTGATTAATCCTGTACTTATCGATGCGGTGTTTACCACCCGTGAGTATGCATTTGATTCCCATAAACTGCGTAATACAATGCTACAACGGCTTTCAGCGGCAAAAGTTACTATTGTAACGGACGCGGTTGTTGAAAAAGTTAGCAAATCTGGTGAGGGGTTAGAGGTAATCACAACAATATCTGGACAACCAGATATTAGCTATGTTGATCATCTTTTCAATTGTACTTATTCAAGAATTAATTATCTCTTGAATGGTTCTGAGCTTACATTAATTCCCCTTCGTCATGAAATGACGGAAATGTGCCTTGTAACTGTTCCAGATGAGCTAAAAAAAATGGGGTTAACACTAATGTGTGGTCCATTTTTTTCTGTTATGCCATTCCCACCAGCTCAACTACATTCCTTCAGCCATGTTCGATACACACCCCATTACCAATGGAATGACAGACCAAATGAACCTTACGAGGATGCATATAGAAAGTATGAACTGAATGAACAGCATTCAGCCTGGGGGCATATGATAAGAGATGCCACGCGTTATATCCCTTGTTTGAGTGAATGCCAATATCAAAGCTCTATCTGGGAAGTAAAAACAATCCTTCCACGAAGTGATAGCGATGATTCTCGCCCAATTTTATTTCGCCCGAATTATATATTGAAGGGGCTTCACTGCGTGATGGGTGGGAAAATTGACAATATTTATGATGCTCTACATGAAATAGAACGCGTGATCGAGTTGAGTTGATAAAAATGAAAAGTGAATCTTTTGTATCAGTCGTTATTGTCATTCCAGACCACTTGAATGATATCTATACTCCTTTATCTAAACTTGCCTCACTTCTGGATACGCTATACAGTGATTACGAATTAGTCGTTATAGCACCGGGGTTAGACAGTACTAGTGCACAGGTAGAAGATCGTGTGTTGAAGGATATTCCTTGTGTACGAATAATCCAGCTATCCACTCCCGTATTTCATGATGTTGCGTTAGCGGCTGGATTAGAAAGTGCTATTGGTGATTTTGTTGTTTTATGGAATCCACTGGCCGATCCGGTAGAAGTCGTACCTCAAAGTGTTAACAAATGTCGTGAAGGTGCCGATGTCGTAATTGGTGTCTCGAATAGCGTTCGTTCACTACGTTATCGGATACTTCGTCGACTCATGAATGTTGCATTGCGCACCATAGATTATGAGATTCCTTCTAACTCAACGGGGTTACGTTGTTTAAGCCGTCGCGCTGTAAATGCCGTTACTCGAATCGGTCGATTTCACCACCAATTCTATCTTCGTATTCACAAAACCGGCTATCCAGCCGAAGCCCTCATCTACAAACCTCTGAAACAATCAGAGGGCGCCGGGGTAGTAAAATCATTGCATCGATTGATGCACTTGGTAATATTTAACTCCACGAAGCCGCTACGTTGGATGTCTATTCTCGGTTTCGGCGGAAGTCTTGCAGGTTTTCTATTTGCTTGTTATAGCGTGTTAATCCATCTGTTCAGTGGGCTTGTTGTTGAAGGCTGGACAACGTCTATATTAGTTGTAACTTCATTATTTATAATTCAGTTCGTCATGATGGCTTTTTTTGGCGAGTATTTGGGACGCCTGCTGGATGAAAGCAACTCACAGGCAGAGTATGCAGTGGTTTATGAACGAACAAGTGACGTCATGGTTAATACCGATAGGTTTAATGTTATGCACACTTCTCTGCCATTAGAGTCTAATTATGTACAAACTGGTCGTGATGGTTTAACACCACAGGCTATGGGGGAAGAATGGACGCATTGATTGGATATACCGGTTTTGTCGGTACAACTTTATTAAGACAACGTCGTTTCGATGCACTATATCGCTCAACCAACATCGACGAAATTGTTGGAAAAACATTTGATACTGTAGTTTGTGCCGGTGCCCCTGCACAAAAATGGCTTGCAAATAAAGACCCTGCCGACGACATAAAAAAAATCAATAACCTAATTGAAAAATTAAAAACCATATCTTGTCAAAAATTTATTTTGATTAGTACTGTGGATGTATTTAAAGATCCAGTTAATGTTGATGAGACTACATCAATCGAAACAGAAGGATTACATGCTTATGGTGCACACAGATATTATTTAGAACAATTTGTTAGCAAACAATTCCCTGACAATCTAATTATACGATTACCAGGCCTTGTTGGGCCAGGTCTCAAAAAAAACATTATCTATGATTTTTTGCATAAAAATAATATTTTACAAATCGAAAGTCGTAGTGTTTTTCAATTTTACCCGATGATCAACTTGTGGTATGACATTAACATTGCGCTACAACATAAATTATCACTTGTACATTTGACTGCGGCACCAATAAGCGTCGCTGATATAGCACAACATAGTTTTGGCTTCGAGTTTTGCAATCACATTCAGGATAAACCTGGATATTACGATATGAAAAGTTGCCATAGCCACCTATTTACTAACGATCATGACTATCAGTATAACCGTCGTGAATCATTGATGGCAATACGCGCTTATGCACAATCTGAAATAGGCAGTAATTAAAATGAGACTTTCAATCTCAGGTTTGGCCTGGAATATAACCAATGATGATTCTATCTGTCACCTACTACATTCCAGACAGATTGATGCAATAGATATTGTCCCTGGGAAATACTTCCCCAATCCGTTAGATGCTAGTGAACGCGAAATATTTGCCGTTCGTAATTACTGGCATGACAATGGAATTTCATTAGTTGGTATGCAATCATTATTATTTGGAACCCAAGGGTTAAATCTTTTTTCAACCAACGAAGTACAAAAAAAAATGTTGGTTCACTTACAGGCTATCAGTCGTATTGCTGCTGGTTTAGGAATTCCAGCATTAGTGTTTGGATCACCTAAAAACCGCGACCGACAGGGATTATCAGATAGTATCACTCTTGAAACTGCAATAAATTTCTTTAATCATCTTGGTGATATTGCACGGCAAGAAGGCGTTTATTTTTGCCTTGAACCTAACCCAGTCTGTTACGGGGCAAACTTTATGATTGACAGTGCTGAAACTGCTTTTGTTGTTCGGCAAGTAAATCACCCAGCAATTAAAATGCAGCTGGATACTGGTGCCATCATAATTAACAAAGAAAATATTAATGATATCCTTCAGCAAGACGCTGACATTATAGGTCATATTCATCTCAGTGAACCAGATCTGGCTCCTTTAGGCTGTAGTGGTGCGAACCATACACATATTGCTAATGCTCTCTATCACGCATTACCGAACTCTATTGCAACAATCGAAATGCTCGATCCACAAAATAAGCATTCGCTTTCCTCTATTGAGGATGCTCTTGATTTCGCAATTTCTCATTATCGCCAGTAGAAAGGGGGAATAGCATGAAGTGGCTCATTTTAATTCTTGGCATATTTTCTAATGCCTCGGCCAGTGTTCTTATAAAATTAGCAATAACCCCTCCCAGAAGGCTCCCAAGTCTGGCTGAACCTCTTGCCGCGCTTGCAAATTGGCCATTATGGTTAGGGATATTTCTATATGGAATTGCCTTTTTGTTATATGCTGTTACACTGGCATTTTTACCTTTGAATGTAGCACACCCAATACTGACCTCTGGTGCAATTGCCTGTGTCGCATTATTCTCTGTCATTATTTTCCGCGAACCAGTTTACTGGTCTACCATTACTGGAATTCTGTTGGTGATGAGTGGTGTCGCCCTTATTACCCTTAAAGTTAAGTAAACATTATGACTGAATTCATATCTCAAACACTTCGCGCCAAATGGCAAGTCCCTGCCTACGAAAACCAAATGTGGCTTGGTAAAAAACACAATTATTGCGTCGTTATCCCCGTAATTAACGAAGGCAATCGTATACATAACCTATTAGCAAGAATGGCTGCCATAAATGTATCAACTTATGCGGATATAATTATTGTTGATGGTGGTAGCACCGATGGTTCTCTGAATCCCAATATCCTACAGGAAAAAGGCGTTCGTGGTCTAATACTGAAAACAGCACCGGGTAAGCTAAGCGCACAGCTAAGATGTGCCTATGCTTTTGCTCTTGAGCGAGGTTATGAAGGCATTGTGACTATTGATGGAAATGACAAGGATGATCCTGTAGCTATTCCACAATTTATCACAGCTCTAAAAAAATGGTGTACATTTCGTCCAAGCGTCTCGTTTCCTTAATGGTGGTTTAGCAGAAAATACTCCTCTCACCCGAGATATTGCAATACGTTTTATCCATGCGCCTATGCTTAGTTTCTTTTCAGGATTTAAATGGACAGATACCACTCAAGGATTTAGGGGTTATAGTAGTAAAATGTTGCTTGACGAGCGTGTTGCACCGTTCCGAGATATTTTCTCATCTTATGAACTACTGGCATATCTTTCATACCGAGTCCCACAACTTGGTTATCGTTGCTTAGAAATTCCGACCATTCGTCGTTATCCTAAAGGTGAAATACCTACAAAAATAAATGGAATCAAAGGAAATTTTTCCGTATTGATTGTCTTATTTAAAGCGTGTTTTGGATTTTATAATCAGAGAAAAGAAAAATGAAAAATATAAACATCAGCAGTTATATTATTTTAATAATATTTGGCATGCTAATTTTGGCTATGCGTTATACGACTCCAATCATCAACCCTTGGCTTTATGCGGAAGATGGCGTCTGGGTTGCTAATGCATTGAATCATGGTTGGCTAGAAACCTTCATTAATGCCAGAGAAGATTATTTTGTATTCTTTAATATTTTCTTTTTGTTTGTATCAACATCAATCAGCAGTATTATAAGCGGGAGCCCATTATTACTTCTTCCGCAATCCCTGGCTATAGTATCGTATTTTTTCTATAGTCTAATGGCCGTTATGGCTTTTCATTTAATCATTAAAATATCCAATCCATTATTTTCTATTTTAGCATACTTCATAGCTCTCTTATTGCCTTTAGGTCATTCTCAATCTGAAAATATCGGTCATTTGCTACAAATTGGTTTTTATATGCCAGCTATAGCGAGTGCTCTTATTATACAGAGAGAGTACGTCAATAAAAAAATTGCCAAAATTATTATTGACATAATGATCTGGTTAACTGCCGCAACAAACCCAGTCGTATTTATAATTGTAGGGGTTTATTATTCCTTCAAGTTATTGAATGTTAAAAATAAATATATTTTAATTAAGGATATGCTACCTTTAGCAATATCCATGGTCATATTAGCTTTATTTATACTTCCTCGAATCAACGGTTCTGGTGGACTTGGTGACGCTGGCTACAACCCTAATAACATTATTGAAATGGTAACGGCTCGACTGCTACTTTATCCATTTGTATTTCCGTGGTACGAAAAATTAAATGATTCAATATCGATAACCCTATCATTTGTATATATTTATTTTTTGTACAACAATTATTTTTAAAACTAAAGATATAACAATAAAAAGACATTTACTTACTTTAGCGATCGCACTTTTTTATCTGTCTTGTTTCGACTGTTTTTGGTAGAATCGGTCTTAGCGATCTCCTGAATAACTATCAAACTACATTTCCAGATAGATATTTTGTAGGAACAAACTTTCTCTCTATCTTATTGTTCATAGCATGTTTATCTCAATGTAATTTCTCAAAGCCAATCAGTTATTTATCTTATTTTATTTCCGGAGTGTTATTGTGTATTTATATTGTGAATGCAGACATAATATCAGAAAGTGAAATGGCGAAGAAAAACATTTTTTTTTTAAATGATCATTTTTATTATTCAATATGTCACGCTGAAAAAAATTGATAACGCAAATTCAGCCATACAAATCAAACCAGCAAACTGGGTTATGATTGTTCCAACAAAATTAATTAGCGAAATTCACTGCCACTAAAGTATTGCATGATTTATGCCCCGAAGCAGGGGCTTTAATTTTACTGGTCACTTAATACAAATGACCAGAAACTTAGCGATTCTTTTTTTAGCCGATACAGACTCAGAACTTCTTTTTACTTTCCAGATTCAGCTCTTGTATCGTCTTAACTGCTTTGTCCTGATAACGGTCATCTTCCTGTATTTTATATTGAATGGCATCCAGACAGACGATAGAACTTTTCCAGTGGACGTTGTTGCCACTGGTTTAACTCAGAAATGGCCTTATTTGTCATGGCGATGATGGTCATAGCGGGCACGCTTAAAGCATATAAATCTTCAATCTCACTGCAGAGACCCTGCAGCGTCCCCCAAGCACAACAAGAGAATGATAATCCGTTCGAGCTTATCGGGGAACGTTATCTGGCGCCTTTTCACTAATTGGGAGTCAACCGAGTGATTAGAGTCGCGTGACGTAGTCCATTCGAAACTGCCCGTTGTGGCTTTAATAATCTTTTACTGGAACCGTTTTTAGATCTGGCTTCCAACTACTGAACCAGACGAGAGCCAAATTCCGCAGTCAATGCAGCTGAGGTTAACTGTTCGATTAAATGGTCTAAAATGCCGTCTTCATCCGTTAGCTCCGGACTGAAGCACCTAAGGGTTTTATCAAAATCGAAGGGCCGGTACATACGTCATTCCTTTCTGAATGCAATTTACTGAAATGCCATAGAATTTCTAACACTCTCTTTTTTCGTGTTTGTACACAATTCTATGCAAAGACCTTTTATCGGAAATGACGTAAAAACGGCCACTAACTCAACAATAACGATCATGTCCAGCCGATTGCTCTAAAGTGGCATTATATGTTCACGAAATGGATGGTCACAGGTGAACAATCTCTTCAGTTGGTGCTCTGAACACCTGCCATTAAAATTTTCGCTCCACTACCGCCTTCCATACCCCACCATAAAGCGAATCATCAATCCGCAGGCTGGTGCAAGAAACATAAATATTCCCGTGACCAACTCATTGCCACTGGTTAACCACATCGTGGAGTAATAAATGAGTGCGGCAAGGATGACCATGCCGAAGAATGAAGAGACAGCAGAAACTACATTTAATACCTGACCGATATATCCGCTAACGCAGACGATACACAGGGCGAGAAACATCCATAAATAAATCATAGCTCAACCTCCTGCCGTGCTAAAAAAACGTGTTACTTCAATTACTCCAATAGTAAGACAATTCTTAACCACTGGCAATTTCAGCAAAATATTAATAAAAACAATACATTATCGATATGACTATAAATCACTGAAAAATATTCACTTGAGCAATAAATAATCACTAGCTGAAAATAATCAGCTAGTGATAAAATAGAAATACCGCATTCATGCTCCTCGTGGTTATGTCCTGACTAGTCTTTACACTCTTTACAGGAACCATTGTCGTACATGATGGCCCAATCAATTGAGTGTACCGCTGTAGACATGGAATCTTCTGCGATACAACAATTCGTATCTACAGAAGGTAACTATGTTTCCACAATGCAAATTTTCCCGCGAGTTCCTGCATCCTCGCTACTGGCTGACGTGGTTTGGTCTTGGCGTACTCTGGCTTTGGGTACAACTTCCTTACCCTGTTCTGTGCTTCCTTGGCACGCGTATCGGCACAATGGCCAGACCGTTCTTGAAACGTCGCGAATCCATTGCCCGCAAAAACCTTGAGCTTTGTTTCCCGCAGCTTTCCTCCGAAGAGCGCGAGAAGATGATTACCGACAACTTTCGCTCGCTCGGAATGGCGTTGGTAGAAACCGGAATGGCGTGGTTCTGGCCAGATCGTCGCGTGCGTAAATGGTTTGATGTCGAAGGGCTGGATAACCTGCAACGCGCGCAAATGCAAAATCGTGGCGTGATGGTTGTCGGTGTGCACTTTATGTCGCTGGAGTTGGGTGGCCGCGTAATGGGGCTTTGCCAACCGATGATGGCAACTTACCGTCCGCATAATAATCAACTGATGGAATGGGTACAAACCCGTGGTCGCATGCGTTCCAATAAAGCGATGATCGGTAGAAATAATCTGCGCGGCATTGTCAGTGCACTGAAAAAAGGTGAAGCCGTATGGTTTGCACCTGACCAGGATTATGGTCGTAAAGGTAGCTCCTTCGCGCCGTTCTTTGCGGTAGAAAATGTTGCTACAACCAATGGCACCTACGTTCTCTCTCGCCTCTCTGGCGCAGCTATGCTAACTGTGACGATGGTACGAAAAACCGATTATAGCGGTTACCGTCTGTTTATTACGCCAGAAATGGAAGGCTATCCGGCTGATGAAATTCAGGCCGCCGCCTATATGAACAAAATTATTGAGAAAGAGATTATGCGCGCACCAGAGCAGTATCTCTGGATCCATCGCCGCTTCAAAACGCGTCCGGTGGGTGAAGCCTCGTTATACGTTTAACAAATAACCCAGGCTTTTTCCCTCCTCAGATAAGCCATAATAACATCATGGTTTTTATGGCTTTTTTCTTAAGATTTTTCCCTTCGCTGAATCGTGAATTATTACTTCCAGAAATCAATCTGTCGCCGATATGCGACACTCGTAAGTTACTAAAAGTAAATAAGAAAATGCCACTTGTTTCGATTTAGTTTTAGGCGTACATTAGCGCCGTCTCGAGCCAATATGCTCAGAATTCTGAGGTGATGCCCGCGGGTGTCAGCTCACTGTAACAGGTGTAATGAAGTCATTCAGGCGTAACAGTAATTACGCGGAGAGATGTAAAGTGAAATATTTCTTTATGGGCATTTCTTTTATGGTCATCGTTTGGGCCGGTACTTTTGCCCTGATGATCTAAAAGTAAACTGCGAAACGAAAAACAGGAGCCATCAGGCTCCTGTTTGCATTTCTGGCGATGGTGTTTATTCCGCGTTTTCGTGAATATGTTTGCTGCTGGCGGGCAGTAAGCCGTCAGCGCGGAACATCGCTTTAATTCCACGAATCGCCTGACGAATACGGTCGCAGTTTTCAATCAGCGCAAAGCGTACATGCGTGTCGCCGTAGTCACCAAAGCCGATGCCGGGTGAGACACAAACCTTCGCTTCGTTAAGCAGCTTCTTGGCAAATTCCAGCGAGCCCATTGCCGCATACGGTTCCGGGATTTTCGCCCAGACATACATCGAGGCTTTCGGCATTTCAACCATCCAGCCCGCTTCATGCAGCCCTTTTACCAGCACATCGCGACGACGCTTATACTGTTCAGCAATATCACGCACACACTGCTGATCGCCTTCCAGCGCCGCGATGGCGGCAACCTGTAATGGCGTAAAGGTGCCGTAATCGTGATAGCTTTTGATGCGCGCCAACGCGCTGACCAGTGTTTTATTGCCGACCATAAAGCCGATACGCCAGCCCGCCATATTGTAGCTTTTCGACAGCGTAAAGAACTCGACCGCTACGTCACGTGCGCCCGGCACCTGCATGATTGACGGCGCTTTCCAGCCATCGTAGACGATATCCGCATAGGCCAGGTCATGGACCACCAGTACATCGTAGCGTTTCGCCAGCGCCACTACTTTTTCGAAAAACTCCAGTTCCACGCATTGCGCGGTTGGGTTTGACGGGAAGCCAAGGATCATCATCTTTGGTTTCGGATAACTTTCACGAATAGCGCGTTCCAGTTCGTTGAAGAAATCGACACCTTCCACCAGCGGCACTGAGCGTACCTGCGCCCCGGCAATCACCGCGCCATAAATATGAATGGGGTAGCTTGGATTCGGCACCAGCACGGTGTCACCGTGATCCAGCGTCGCCAGCATCAGGTGCGCCAGCCCCTCTTTCGAACCGATGGTGACGATGGCTTCTGATTCCGGGTCGATTTCAACGTCGTAACGTTCCTGATACCAGCGGGAAATCGCGCGACGTAACCGAGGAATACCGCGTGAGGTGGAGTAACCGTGTGTGTCCGGTCGCTGCGCCACAGTACATAATTTTTCGACGATATGCGGCGGAGTCGCACCGTCTGGGTTACCCATGCTGAAATCGATAATATCTTCACCGCGCCGACGCGCAGCCATTTTCAGTTCAGCGGTAATGTTAAAAACGTAGGGCGGGAGACGATCAATGCGCGTAAAGCGACGTTCAGGGCGAGTGTCAGCCATAATTTCCTCAGATTAACGTTAGCGCCCGGACCGTCCGAGCGACGCTGCCACGATGGTGGCTGTTTTGAAAATAGCCTGATTAATTTCTGTCTGTCCAGCGTTTTGGAAAATTTTTATCAATGCGAAAAAAGAGGAACAAAACCTTAAAAACAGGAAAGTCAGATTCGCCAACAAGAAATTATCACCCATTGTATTAACAATATAATTTCAATAAATTTACCTATTAGCTTGATGCTGACAAGAGATGTATTGCCAGTACACCATTTATCTTTCAATCCCCTTTTAAATTTGTGGTTTTTCCTCAAAAGTAGCGCACTGGTCATCAGCCTTCAGGTTACCTATCATAGAGGTTTAAACCTTATTCAGAGTCACCCGTGCACGAAATATTCAACATGCTGCTGGCGGTCTTCGATCGGGCAGCGCTAATGCTTATCTGCCTGTTTTTCCTCATTCGTATCCGCCTGTTTCGCGAGCTGTTGCACAAGTCGGCGCACTCAGCGAAAGAGCTGCTCGCTGTTACCGCCATTTTCTCGATGTTCGCCTTGTTCAGCACCTGGTCCGGCGTACCGGTGGAAGGTTCGCTGGTTAACGTGCGTATTATTGCGGTGATGTCGGGCGGGATTCTGTTTGGCCCGTGGGTAGGCATTATTACCGGGGTAATTGCGGGTATTCATCGTTATTTAATTGATATCGGCGGCGTGACGGCTATCCCCTGCTTTATCACCAGTATTCTGGCGGGATGCATCTCTGGTTGGATCAACCTGAAAATCCCTAAAGCACAGCGTTGGCGCGTCGGTATTCTCGGCGGCATGCTCTGTGAAACGTTGACCATGATTCTGGTGATTGTCTGGGCGCCGACCACTGAGCTGGGGCTGGATATCGTCTCCAAAATCGGTATCCCGATGATCCTCGGCAGTGTCTGTATCGGCTTTATTGTGTTGCTGGTACAAAGTGTTGAGGGCGAAAAAGAGGCCAGCGCCGCGCGGCAGGCCAAGCTGGCGCTGGATATCGCCAACAAAACGCTGCCTCTGTTTCGCCATGTCAATAGCGAGTCATTACGCAAGGTCTGCGAAATTATCCGCGATGACATTCACGCTGACGCGGTGGCAATCACCAATACCGATCATGTGCTGGCGTATGTCGGCGTGGGCGAACACAACTATCAGAATGGCGATGACTTCATTAGCCCGACTACCCGCCAGGCGATGAATTACGGGAAAATCATTATTAAAAACAATGATGAAGCCCACCGCACACCAGAGATTCATTCCATGCTGGTGATCCCATTGTGGGAGAAAGGCGTGGTGACCGGAACACTGAAAATTTACTACTGCCACGCGCACCAGATTACGTCATCATTACAGGAAATGGCGGTCGGTTTGTCGCAAATCATCTCTACCCAACTGGAGGTTTCTCGCGCCGAGCAGCTACGGGAAATGGCAAATAAGGCAGAGCTTCGCGCCCTGCAAAGCAAAATTAATCCCCATTTTCTGTTTAACGCTCTGAACGCTATTTCATCGTCGATTCGTCTGAATCCAGACACTGCTCGCCAGCTAATCTTTAATTTGTCGCGCTATCTGCGCTATAACATTGAATTAAAAGACGATGAGCAAATTGATATCAAAAAAGAGCTATACCAAATTAAAGACTATATCGCCATTGAGCAGGCCCGCTTTGGTGACAAGCTGACGGTTATCTATGATATTGATGAAGAGGTGAATTGCTGTATTCCCAGTCTGCTGATCCAGCCGTTGGTGGAGAACGCCATTGTCCACGGTATTCAGCCTTGCAAGGGAAAAGGGGTTGTCACCATCAGCGTTGCGGAGTGCGGTAATCGGGTCCGTATTGCGGTAAGAGATACCGGGCATGGCATCGATCCAAAGGTGATTGAGCGGGTCGAAGCGAATGAAATGCCGGGCAATAAAATCGGCCTGCTGAATGTGCATCATCGCGTGAAGTTGTTATATGGCGAGGGGCTGCATATCCGCCGCCTGGAACCAGGAACGGAAATTGCGTTTTACATTCCTAACCAACGCACCCCTGTCGCCTCACAGGCTACGTTATTGCTTTGAGCCGGAGTGATATTGTGAAAGTCATCATTGTTGAAGACGAATTCCTGGCACAACAGGAACTTAGCTGGCTTATTAAAGAGCACAGCCAGATGGAGATTGTCGGCACCTTTGACGACGGTCTGGACGTGTTGAAGTTTTTGCAGCATAACCGCGTCGACGCCATTTTTCTGGATATCAATATTCCGTCGCTGGATGGCGTGCTGCTGGCACAAAACATCAGCCAGTTCGCCCATAAGCCGTTTATTGTGTTTATCACCGCGTGGAAAGAACATGCGGTGGAAGCGTTTGAACTGGAGGCGTTTGACTACATTCTCAAACCGTATCAGGAGTCACGGATTACCGGGATGCTGCAAAAGCTGGAAGCCGCCTGGCAGCAACAACAAACCAGCAGTACGCCCCCTGTGCCGTTAACGCGTGAGAATGACACCATCAATCTGGTGAAAGATGAACGCCTCATCGTGACGCCGGTCAATGATATCTACTACGCCGAAGCGCACGAGAAAATGACCTTTGTCTATACGCGGCGTGAATCTTATGTGATGCCAATGAACATCACCGAGTTTTGCAGCAAACTGCCGTCGTCGCACTTTTTCCGCTGCCATCGCTCGTTTTGCGTCAACCTGAACAAAATCCGCGAGATAGAACCGTGGTTTAATAATACCTATATTCTGCGGCTGAAAGATCTGGATTTTGAAGTGCCAGTCAGCCGCAGCAAAGTTAAAGAATTCCGCCAGTTAATGCATCTGTAATCGGGAACTTTCATGAAAGCAGCAGGCTTGCCCGCCGATCAACAATTTTTCGCCGATCTGTTCAGCGGCCTGGTGCTTAACCCGCAACTGCTTGGGCGCGTCTGGTTTGCCTGCCAGCCCGCCTCGCTGCCGGTGGGTAGTTTATGTATTGATTTTCCCCGACTGGATATTGTGCTGCGCGGCGAATATGGCAATCTGCTGGAAGCAAAGCAGCAGCGTATGGTGGAAGGAGAAATGCTGTTTATTCCGGCGCGCGCGGCTAATTTACCGGTCAACCACAAACCGGTAATGCTGTTAAGCCTGGTGTTTGCGCCGACCTGGCTGGGGTTATCGTTTTACGATAGCCGCACCACGTCGTTGTTGCATCCGGTTCGCCAGATCCAACTTCCCAGCCTGCAACGCGGCGAAGGTGAAGCAATGCTTACCGCCCTCACCCATCTCAGCCGTTCGCCACTGGAGCAGAGTATCATTCAACCGTTGGTGTTAAGTTTGCTGCATCTTTGCCGCAACGTGGTCAACATGCCACCGGGCAATTCGCAACCGCGCGGCGATTTTCTCTACCACAGCATTTGTAACTGGGTTCAGGATAACTACGCCCAACCACTCACCCGCGAGAGTGTGGCGCAGTTTTTTAATATCACGCCCAATCATCTGTCAAAACTGTTTGCGCAGCATGGGACGATGCGTTTTATCGAGTATGTTCGCTGGGTACGAATGGCAAAAGCGAGGATGATTTTGCAAAAATATCATCTGTCGATTCATGAAGTGGCGCAGCGTTGCGGGTTTCCGGATAGCGACTATTTTTGTCGCGTTTTCCGGCGTCAGTTTGGTCTGACGCCGGGAGAGTACAGCGCACGTTTTCAGGGCTAACTTCAGAAGGTTAATTCCGTTTCCAGCAGCGTCAGAATACTTTGTGCATCTTGCGCGGCAAACAGCGACTGGCGGAAGTTTTTATTCATCAGTTTACGCGCCAGCTGCGAGAAGACTTTCACATGATTCATCCCTTCGTTAGCACCCAGCGTCAGCATGATCACCAGTTCGACTTCGCCCATTTCTGACTGCCAGTCAACCGGTTTCACCAGCCGGGCAATGCTGATACTAGAATGACGGATCCACTGAGATTTAGTGTGCGGGATCGCCACGCCAAAACCGACGCCAGTGGTAACAATCTCTTCCCGCTGCCAGACATCTTCTTCCAGCTCGAACGGATGTTCAGTACGCCCGTTAACGCCGAGGTTGCCGCACAGAAACTGAATCGCCTGCTCTTTATTGCTAAAGTCCTGATCAACAAAGATATTCTCCAGCGCCAGCAGTGGGCGAACGTCTTCTTCCGGCGTAAACGCGGTGAGTAACGCTTCAATTTCCTGCGCGCTGCGGCATTCACATGCCTGACGCGCCAGTTCCCGACACGCTTCGCTATCCAGTTGACGAAGCTGGCTTTTCACCGCCGGAATGCGTGGGCTACTCATGCTTAACTCGTCCAGGTCCAGCCCAAGCAGAAGCGGCAGATAACGGCTTTCACCGCCCAGTTCACCGCAAATACCTACCCATTTGCCCCGCTGATGCGCAGTGGTAACTATCTGCTGCAACATGCGCAGAAACGATGGCGAGATCGGATTATATAGCGGCGATACGCGCGGGTTATTACGATCGACCGCATACAGATACTGGGTCATATCGTTGGAGCCGATACTGAAGAAATCGACCTCATCGCAGAAGTGATCGATGATGTAGCACACCGACGGCACTTCCACCATGATCCCCAGCGTAATCGTCTCTGCATGACGCAGGCCATCGCGCTTAAGCTCAACGATCGCTTTTTGGATCTCACCTTTCACCCATAAGATCTGATCAAGGCTGTGGACCATCGGGATCATCAACTGGGCGTTGCCGAAACTGGCAGCGCGCAAAATCGCCCGCAGTTGAGTGCGGAACAGGCCAGCAAATTCCGGATAAATACGTACCGCGCGATAGCCGAGGAACGGGTTCTCTTCCTGGGGAATGTTGAGGTAAGGAATACTTTTATCACCGCCGATGTCCATCGTGCGGAAGATAATCGGTTTGTCGCCCGCCGCCAGTAATACCTGCTGGTAGGCTTCAAATTGCTCCTGTTCGTCCGGCGCGCTGTCACGATCCATATAGAGCATTTCGGTACGGAACAGCCCGACGCCTTCCGCGCCGTTAGCAAACGCGCCTGGGGCTTCCAGAGCAGTGCCAATATTCGCCGCAATATCAATACGCTTGTTATCACGGGAATAGGCCAGCTGCGCGGCGGCCTGCGCCTGTTGCTGCTGGCGTTTATCCGCCAGTGTCTGCGCAACCTGATAATAACCACTCACCGCGTCATCAGGATTTACCGCCAGTACGCCGCACTGGGCGTCAAGCACCGCCGGTTGTCCGGCATAACGGGCAATCGCATCCAGCGGCAGACCGCTAAGAACGGGGATCGCCGAGGCGCGGGCCAGAATCAGGGTATGCGAGGTGCGCCCGGTTTTCTCCAGAATCATGCCCGCAAGATTTTTCAAATCGAGGCTCAAAAACTGGCTTGGGGTTAAATCTTCAGCCACCAGAATGGTCGGTTTTTCCAGCACCAGATTATTACGCGGCTTCAGTTCCGGCCAGGTGATATGCAGCAACTGTTCGCTAATATCACGAATGTCGCTGACCCGCTCGCGCAGATAATCGCTGGCAGAGGCAGAAAGCTTGTCGCAAACCTGCTCCATATTGCTGATGATCGCCGCTCCCAGCCCCTGATGCTGTTCTGTCATCAGGCGACGGATATTGCCCGCGAATTCATCATCCTGAATCAGCGACAAATGGGCGCTTAGGATGGTTTTGCTTTCGCCGTCGCGCTCGCGCAGCTGCTGGTTCAGTTGCTCGGCAAGCGTTGCCAGGCTGTGTTCCAGCCAGGTGGAGTCTTGCGCACTAGCCGGGATTGCCCGATAACTGTCGAGGCTGTTGCTCTGTAACAGAGTCAGCGTACCCACGCCGACGCCGCTTGCCAGCACATTGCCGTACAGTAAATCAGGATTCAGGCGGCTTAATGAACGCGGCAGTGGATGCGCCGTCAGTTCTGCCTGCGTCGGCTGGACGCTGTCGCTGTCGATAAAGCGAACCTGGATGTACTCTTCCAGCACGCGCCGCGCCTGCTCTTCATCGCTGCCGCTAATGTTCAGGCTGCAACTGTCATTAAATAAGGTGCCGGTGCCAATCAGCGCCAGCGAACTTTTGGCATCCGCCTTCGCGTTCTGGCGATGGTTGATGAAGGTGATTTCGCTTTGCCACTGGCTGCACTGTTCTTTAAGTTCCCACGCCGGACGGGCATGAAGACCGTTAGGCAAAGGACAGAGAAATTGAATCGTTAGCATAACCGCTCCGGGTTAATCAGGAGATCATCTGAAATCCGTCAGTTGAACAACCGTCTCACGGGTAAGACGTTGAATAAGGGCAGATAAAAGCTGCTGCATCTGCAAAATGTCGCGGCAGTCGGCAATCGATGCGGCGCAATGTCCATGGCGGGTTGCTGGCCCCATCACCACTGTGGGTACGCCAGTGCCAGTTAAGTGCACCGCCCCACCGTCCGTGCCACCGTTACTGAACATATCCGCCTGTAACGGCACGCCAATTTCTGCCGCCACGGTTTCGATCCAGGCGGTGAGTTTTGGCGGCGCAATCAGCGACTTGTCGCTTAACACCAGCATCGGCCCGTTACCAATCTGGCGATGGTTAGCCGCGCCATAATCAAAGTTTTTCGCCCAGCAGGCGGTATCGAGCACAATAGCGACCTCCGGCGACACCGCACGGGTGGCAGTTTGCCCGCCGCGTAAGCCCACTTCTTCGCTGGAACTTGCCACCAGCCACACTTCCGCAGGCAGTTCAGCGTCGTGCAGCTCGCGCAGCAAAGTCACCAGCAGGTAGCAACCGAGGCGATCATCAAAGGCTTTCCCCATCACCCGCTGGTGAGGGAGAACCTGAAAAGTAGTATCAAACGTGACGCGATCGCCTGGACGAATTCCCGCCTGCATCACTTCGTCATACGAGCGCGCACCAATGTCCACGCGCATGGCGCTGACATCATTCCCCTGCCGGTCGCCATCAAGCAGACCGGGAATTTTGCACTCTTCACGGGTAGTGATCCGCACCGACTGCAGCTGGCGGGCAGCCATGCGCACGTTGCCAACCGGCAGCACATCAATCGCCCCTTCGTGGGAGATGCTGCGCACCATAAATCCCACTTCATCCATATGCGCACAGATCATCACCTTCGGACCTGTCGATTCATTGAGGCGGATCAGCACCGATCCCAGACCGTCAAATCGCACTTCTTTTTGCAGGCGATCCGCTTCTTCCAGCAGGATCTGCCGCACTTCCTGTTCCGAGGAGGCGATCGCATCTGCCTCGCTCAACGCTTTTAATAGCGATAAATCCATTATGCCTCTCCCGTGAGCAACACTGTTTTCGGCATGGCGTAGAGCACTTCTGCGCCTTGCGGGGTGACCAGCACAACATCTTCGATGCGCACGCCCCCTTGCCCTGGCAAATAAATCCCCGGCTCCACGGTCAGTAACATGCCTGGCTGTAGCGTCGTGGTGTCCCGCGGTGAAAAGCGCGGATCTTCATGTACTTCAATGCCGATAGCATGACCGGTGTTATGACCGAAATAGTCGCCATAACCGGCTTCTGTAATGACCCGGCGCGCGGCATCGTCAACCTGCTGGCAGCGCACGCCGGGGCGAATCGCGGAGATTGCCGCCAGCTGTGCTTGCAGGACAATCTGATACACGTCAAACAGCGGGTGAGATTCGGCGCTCACCCCTTCGCCATTCACCAGCAAGGTGCGCGTCATATCAGAGCAGTAACCCTGATACAGCGCACCGAAATCGAGAGTGACAAACTCGCCTGCTGCAACAATCTTGTCGCTGGCTTTACCGTGCGGCAGCGCCCCACGCCAGCCGCTGGCGACAATGGTGTCAAAAGAGGCTTTTTCTGCGCCCTGCTGGCGCATAAACCACTCCAGTTCAGCGGCTATCTCGCATTCGCTCATCCCCGCCTGAATAAAGCGGCGAATATGCTCTGCGCCACGATCGGCAATCCCACAGGCGAGGCGGATTTTCTCCACCTCTTCTGGCGTTTTGATTTGCCGCAGCACATCCGGCGTGGCGCTTACCAGCTTCGCATTGAGTTCAGACTGCCAGCGGTGCGCGGTTTCCCAACTCACCTGCTGGCCTTCAAAACCGAGCGTTTGCAACTGCTCATCGGCAATGATTTGCCTGACGATGGTGGCAAGCGTGTGCATCGCGTCGAGCAAATGCAGCTGGTAACCTTGCGTGCGGGCTTCTACATCCGCGTAATAGCGCGAGTCCACCAGAATGTGCGCACTCTCACGGCTAATCACCACATAACCTGATCCGGTGGAGATCCCCAGATGCGGCTGTTTGTTCTGCCGTGAGGAGAGAAGCACCGCATCCAGTTGTTGCGCCTTAAGCCAGTCGCGCAGCGAAGCGAGTAATGTCATCTGGATTTTTCCTTCTTACAGGCTATCGATTAACAATTTGCCTTTGCGGAACATCATCAGACGCAGGAACACCACCATCAGTGCAGTAATGATTGCTCCCAGCGCGATCCCCGCCATATAGACGCCCAGATTAGTGACCAGCGGCCACGCCCAGATAGCGGATTCCGGGAACCATTGCACTGCACCCAGCCAGACAGCAGCGGTGGAACCGACAATCGCGCCAACCATATAGGACGGAATGGCGGTGATGGGGCTTTCCAGCGCAAACGGAATCGCACCTTCACTGATCCCCATAAACGCCAGGAACATCGCGGTTTTACCCTGCGGATAAAGCTGGGCGTTGAACAGGCGTTTGCCGGTTAAACGACGGTCGATAATGGTCGCCAGACCCAGACCAATCGGCGGAATAACGATAGCGATAGAACGCGCGGTGACTGGTAATACATGGTCAGTGGTAAAGCTGAAGGCGACGAAACCAGCTGCTTTGTTGATTGGACCACCCAAGTCGATTGCGGTCGCCGCAGCAATGCCCATTGCGTACATCAGCGCGCCCTTCTCACCTGCGGCAGTCAGCACGGTACGGATACCGCCGTTGATCCAGCCACCAAATGGGGTGATGACGTAGTACATCGCCAGCATGACAAAAATGGCGGAAAGAATCGGTAGCAAAAATGTGGTTTTGAACGCTAACAGGAAATCCGGTAACTGGATTTTCTGGTTCATCCATTTCACGAGGTAACCCGCGACGATAGAAATAATCAGCGCACCAATGAAGGTAGACGGGACTGGTGAAGAGGTCGCCCACTGCATAGTGCTGGGATCAAAGTTCAGCAGTTGCGTGGGCTGGGTAGACATCAACCCGCCGATAAACCCAGCCGGGAACGCCAGTTTTCCGCCAATAGAGTTCGCCACAAAAGCGGCAAACATCGGAATGGCAAAGCCAAACAGCACGCCGCCAAAGGACTGCGACAGCCAGGCAAATTTCAGTAAGGAGAGGTCGAAACCGGAAAATTTCCCGCTATTAAGAGCATCCATAATGCCGATGTCTGCGGGAATTTTAAGCCAGCTATAAGCAATCAGCTGGCTGAAAGCGAGGATCACACCGCCCATAATTAAGGTCGGCACCATGCGTGAAATCCCTGACATCACATGCTGCGGGAGTTCACCACAGAAGCTGGTTTTAGAGGCCTGCGGATTCTTAACTGCCGCTGCCGCACCGGATGCGCCAGGCACAACGGTTGCACTGCGTTTTTTAATGGCCATAATAATTATCCCTGTCGAATATTACTGTTGTTCAGCGGCAATCATCTCTTCGATTTCTTTGATGATGCCCGCAGCGTTTTTAATTGCGTCCTGCAAAGTGATTTCATAAACGTCGCGTGATTCGAAACGTTCGTTATCTTCTGGTGTTACTGCCACGGAATGAATGATGATGGTCGCTTCGGCGATATCCTGCGCCGTCAGGCGGTTCTGGATACCATCCGCGCCCTGAGTTTCAATTTTCACTTCATAGCCGGCTTCCACCGCCGCTTCTTCCAGCGCCTGGGCGGCCATAAAGGTGTGAGCCAGGCCCATTGGGCAGGCACATAAGGCAATCAGTTTCTTACTCATCGTTATTTCCTCGTTCGTTTATAGTTGACGAATGAAATTATGAACGTGCAAAACAAATTGCCGTTACCAGATAAATAATGCATTTACTGGAGAATTAATCCCGTAGTGCGGAAGTGTGACGCAGGTCGGCCTTGTGAGGAGACACAAAGAAAAATTGAATTAACTGTTTGATTTAAAAGATTATCGGGAGAGTCACCTCCCGATATGACAGGAAGGATTTACAGAATGTGGCCTAAGGTCTGGCGTAAATGTGCACCGGAACCGAGAAGCCCAGGGTTATCGTGCACAATTAAATAGACCGGAATATCATGAACATAATCTTTAAAGCGCCCTTTGTCTTCAAAAGCGGCACGGAAACCGGAGGCTTTGAAGAACTCAAGGAAACGCGGAACGATACCGCCCGCAATATAGACGCCGCCAAATGTTCCGAGATTGAGCGCCAGATTGCCGCCAAAACGCCCCATAATGACACAAAACAGTGACAACGCGCGGCGGCAATCAGTGCAACTGTCGGCCAGCGCGCGTTCGGTAATATCTTTTGGCTTGAGATTTTCCGGCAGGCGGTTGTCCGCTTTCACAATCGCGCGATACAAATTCACCAGTCCAGGGCCAGAGAGCACGCGTTCAGCCGAGACATGGCCAATTTCCGCGCGCAGTATTTCAAGGATAATGGCTTCTTCTTCACTGTTTGGCGCAAAATCAACGTGACCGCCTTCACCAGGCAGGCTTACCCAGCGTTTATCGACATGGACCAGATGTGCAACCCCAAGCCCTGTCCCGGCACCGTACACCGCGACAGGTTTACCTTCAACCGGTTCTGCGCCGCCAAACTGGATCAGATGCTCTTTTTTCAGCATCGGGATCGCCATCGAAACCGCCGTAAAATCGTTAATAATCTCCAGGTGGCTAAAACCGAGATTCTTTTTCATTTCGGCAATCGAAAACGCCCAGGTGTGGTTGGTCATTGCCACCCAGTCACCGGTAATTGGGCAAGCGATGGCGATGCAGCCATCTTTCACCTCGACTTTATGCTCTTCAAGATAAACGCGAATGACCGCTTCCAGGCTGGGATAATCAAGCCCTGAATAGGTTTTAGCCTGCGAGATTTCACCACTGGCAATATCACACAGAGCAAGACGTGCGTTAGTACCGCCCACATCACCGACTAATGCATACTTTGTCATTCTTCAACTGCTCCGCTAAAGTCAAAATAATTCTTTCTCACACTGTAAGTTCATGGGGGCATAACAACAACGCCGTAGAGGCGGGCTCCCTGTAAATATCGATCTAGGTCACACATTTACTTTATCGTTTCAGCACCAATTGCAGCGATGTCTTTATGCAAGCTGGGCAAACTAAATATCTGAACCCGCATAAAGGAATAGAACATGCTCCATCCGCGAGCCAGAACCATGTTGTTATTATCGCTCCCCGCTCTGGCAATTGGGATTGCGTCCAGTCTTATTCTGATGGTGGTAATGAAAATCGCCTCGGTATTACAGAATCTGCTCTGGCAACGACTGCCGGGAAGTCTGGGGATAGCCCAGGATTCACCGCTCTGGATCATCGGAATTTTAACGCTGACAGGGGCTGCTGTTGGGCTAGTCATCCGTTTCAGCCGGGGTCATGCCGGGCCGGATCCTGCCTGTGAAGCGCTGATTGGCGCGCCCAGTCCCCCCCTCTCGCGCTACCAGGACTGATCGTAGCATTAATTCTCGGTCTTGCGGGCGGCGTCAGTCTTGGGCCGGAACATCCCATTATGACCGTCAATATCGCCCTCGCGGTGGCGATTGGCGCGCGTCTGTTACCACGAGTGAACCGGATGGAGTGGACTATTTTAGCCTCTGCAGGCACCATCGGCGCACTGTTTGGCACTCCTGTTGCGGCGGCGTTGATATTTTCGCAAACCTTAAATGGCAGCCACGACGTTCCACTTTGGGATCGTCTCTTTGCGCCGTTAATGGCAGCGGCGGCTGGCGCACTAACCACCGGATTGTTTATCCATCCTCATTTTTCGCTGCCCATTGCTCATTACGGACAGATGCAGTTAGCAGACATCATCAGTGGTGCAATTGTGACGGCGATCGCCATTGCGGCAGGTATGGTTGCAGTGTGGTGTTTCCCACGGGTGCACGCGATGATGCATCAGATTAAAAATCCGGTCCTCATGCTGGGGGTTGGCGGCTTTATTCTCGGTATTCTGGGTGTTATTGGTGGGCCTGTTTCGCTATTTAAAGGGCTGGACGAGATGCAGCAGATGGTGACAAATCAGGCTTTCAGCACCAGCGATTACTTATTGCTGGCGGTAATCAAACTTGCCGCCCTGGTCATTGCCGCCGCCAGCGGGTTTCGCGGCGGGCGAATCTTCCCGGCGGTATTTGTCGGCGTAGCGTTAGGTTTGATGCTGCATGCGCACGTTCCCGCCGTTCCAGCGGCCATTACCGTTTCCTGCGCGATTCTCGGCCTCGTACTGGTGGTAACGCGCGATGGCTGGCTAAGTTTGTTTATGGCGGCGGTCGTTGTACCTGATTCCACATTGTTACCGCTACTGTGTATCGTCATGCTTCCGGCATGGTTATTACTGGCAGGTAAACCGATGATGATGGTGAATCGTCCAAAACAACAGCCACCCCACGATAACCTTTAGCAAAAAATGCTCTCCCTTATGATTTAAGAGTTATGGCGATGAAACGGGGCTTTACCTCCCCGTAATATTGCGTTAACAGGCCGCTGACGGCTTCGATCGTGAAGGAGAATAACAATGTTCAGGTCACTGTTTCTGGCGGCCGCCCTGATGGCATTTATCCCGCTTGCAGCAAACGCAGGTGAAATTACCTTACTGCCATCAATTAAATTACAAATTGGCGATCGCGATAATTATGGTAACTACTGGGACGGCGGCCACTGGCGCGATCGTGACTACTGGCACCGTAATTATGAATGGCGTAAAAACCGCTGGTGGCGTCATGATAATGGCTATCACCGTGGCTGGGATAAGCGTAAAGCGTATGAGCGTGGCTATCGCGAAGGCTGGCGCGACCGTGATGATCATCGCGGAAAAGGCCGTGGACATGGGCATCGTCATTAAACACATTCGCTAATGGAGCGCAATGCCTGATGCGACGCTTGCGCGTCTTAGCAGGCCTACAAACCCACTTCATTTAACGCGTAGGGCGGATAAGGCGTTTTACGCCGCATCCGCCAGTGGTGCCTGATGCGACGCTTCATTCAACTACAGCCACCATCG